>CAIYAN010000029.1 GCA_903924185.1 uncultured Opitutia bacterium
AGATATCAACTGCTGTCTTCAATCCCCAACCCCTTTAGGAACCATGTTCACCTCGAGTAAGAAAAAGACCCCGTTTCGATGGGTCAACTGCCTGAACGGTCAAAAGGGTTCTGCCGACAGCCTCCCAGCCCGTTTCCCCCTCCCTTCCGCCAACCCCGCCCTCGGTATTTCGGCATCCGAAGCTGGACTCCTACTGGAAGCCACCTCGGCGGCACCAGTCTTGGTGAATGGCACCCTTCTGCGCCCCAAGACAACCATCACCGAAACGTCCACGGTCCAACTCGAAGACGGGCTCTTCGTGATTTCGGGGAACGAAGATGACCCCTTCGATTCCGTCCAAACGGGTTCATGGGTCCTGTTCGATGCAACCACGGGCGACCAGCTGGGTGAGCTACCACCCCAACAACTGCTGGAGTACGCCGCCAACCTCGGCCGCGCCACCGATACCTTGGCGTGCACACCCGCCGGCCTCGAAGTCGGCTTTAAACTTTCACAGATCGCATCGCTCCTCACCGTCCGTGAAGAAACCGAACCCAAACCAGCGGCACCGTCCGCCCTCACGGCGGAACAAAACAAAGGTGCCCACCTTTGCCCGGTCTGCTGGACGCGCTTCGACGCAGGGGATGCCTTGAGCGTCGCGATCCACGAAGACCTCCGCGGTGACCCCATCCTGGGGGCCGACGCGCGCCTACGCTTCCAACCGACGCGCTTCAACGACCAGGGCCTCGCGCTCGACCCGATGGGCCTAGCCTGCACCGACTTGGCCTGCCCCCACTGCCGCCGCCAACTGCCGCCCGGCTACATGGATATGCCCCATCGCATCCTTTCCGTGATTGGCGCACCGAGCGCCGGAAAGTCCTACTACCTCGCGGTCCTGACGCATGTCCTCCAAGACCGATTGCCCGGTGACTTCGGCCTAGCCTTCAAGGATGGTGACCCCAGCGGCAACATGCTGCTCAATCAAATGCGCAATACCCTCTTCTCGGCCGCCACGCCCGAAGATGCCCTGCTCGGCAAGACCGCACTGGAAGGCGCGACTTACGAAAAACTGCCCCGCCTCGGGCGTATGGTCTCCCTGCCCCGCCCGTTCATCTATTCGCTGGCCCGGCCCTCGGCGAGTCGCGACGAGACGTCGATCGTGCTTTACGATAACGCGGGCGAACACTTCGAACCCGGCATCGATATCCACGACTCGCCAGGGGCGATGCACGTCGCCAACTCCGCCGGCCTGCTGTTTCTCTTCGACCCAACGGCCAACGCCCGCTTCAAAGCTAAGTTGATTGGCGTCGATGACCCACAGTTAGCCATCAAAGGCCGGGTCGACCAACAGGACAGCATTCTATCCGAAATGGAGAGCCGCATTAAGCGTGTACTCGGACTGGCCCCCAGCCAACGCATCGCCACGCCCCTGGCCTTCGTGGTCGGCAAATGCGACACTTGGGAATTCCTCCTGTCCTCACCGCTCGAGCCTGTGCTGAGCGCCGGCAAACTCAACCTCGAGGCCGTGCGTCGAAACTCCGACCGCGTCCGCACGGTCCTCGTCGGCCTCTGCCCTGGTCTCGTGGCGACGGCCGAATCACTCGCCAGTGAAATCTGCTACTTTGCGGTCACTTCCTTCGGCCACCAGCCAACGGTCCTCACCACTGGCCCCAACAAGGGCCGCATCGCCCCCGACCCCCAGCGCCTCGCCCCCGCCCACGTCGAAGAGCCCGTCTACTGGCTCCTGCATCGCTCGTCCCCTGAACTGCTTCCCAGCCGCTAACGCTTTCCATGCCCCTGCAACTAATTTTTACCTCCGCCCCCCGCGGACTAGTCGCCGGCCGTTCCGGCTTTTGCACCGTCGCTCGGCATGCCTCGCTTTCGGAACGACTCACGCAGCAACTCGAAGCACTCGGCACACCACACGACGCCGCCGAGGGGGAGACCTTCACCTTCCGTCGGCTCGAAGCTGGCAGCCAAACTTGGTACGTGCTATCGCGTTTCGTCGCCCGCGGGCTCGACTACTCGCAACGCGATAATCGCCTCGCGCACCACGTGGTGTTCACCGCCGAGGAAGCCGCTGTCCTCCCGCCGCCCGCGGCAGTCGCACTACGCTGGAACGACTGGAAAGACACTTGGAGCGAAGAGCCAACCTGGCTCAAAGAAGATACCCGCCCACTCCCGCTGGCCGCACATCCGGTTCTCACGCCGGCCGCTGGCTGGCGTGAATTCGCCGGCACCGGCGCTAAGGCCGCTTGGCTGGTCAACGCCTCCGGTGCAGCTTCGGTATCATTACTGAACCCCCCGAGCTCCGCGCAGTTACTCCGCTTACTCGCGGAATCGTCCGCCTTGCTTGGCCGCGCCGCTTGGGCCGCCACGTTTACGACTAACGCAGCCAAGACCGGAGCCGATGGCTTCGATTGGGCCGTGGGGTACGCCTCGGGACGTCCCACCATCGACCTCGCCCAAGCGGCGCAACTCACCGCCCCCACGGGCGAACTAGCCCGCGTCGCCGCGACGGGCGCAGGCGCGACCGCCCACGCTTCCGCTGGGCCAACGGCTTCCTCGCCGCGCCGAACCGGCGCTACCAGCGCCCCCGCCACCGCCTCCAACACCGTCACGATTGCAGTCGTCAGCCTCTTGGTGCTCGTCGCCGCCGGCCTCGCCTTCACCTACTTCAGCCAACCCGTAAAGAAGGTCGTCGAGACCACTAAGCCCACCCCGCCGCCCATTGACTCGACGGCAGCCGATGAACTCCTCAAGGCCAACCGCGCAATCACCGATGTCGACAGTTTCATGGCCCGCAATGACTTCGTCGCCGCTGGTAAGCTGTGGCTCGAGAGCTGCAAACTTTCACCGACCTTTGCGGCCCGCTACCGCGAGCAATACTTACCGCGCCTGAAATCGAAATTCGCAGAGACGACCACGGCCAGCCTGTTAGGTCGACTCGAAAGCCCGACCGCGACCGCCAACCGCAAAGGCATGCTGGAAATCGCCGAAGACGCGGCCGAAGCCCTCCGCATCGGGATCGCCCTCGAAGTCACTAAAGATGCCGCTTGGGAAGAACTCACTCGCATCCAAGCCCGGGCCCAGATGATCGGCGACTTAGATGTCCGACCCATCATCCTAACCCAAGGCGAATGGCTGACGGCCGACCTCGGACCAAACTCGCCTTCGACCGCCGAATTCAAACTCAGCATGGCCGCCGCGGAAAAAATCGGCCGATTCATTGACACCACCGGCGCCAATAAAAACACGACCGTCAGTGCCCGTATTCGCCTGCTACCGCTGGACTCCTTCCACGCCCGCGAAGAGAAGACCAAATACCAGACCGCGGAAATCCGGACCGGTAGCCAAGCCAATTGGATTGAAGCCACGAGCAAGTCTGGCCGGCAACCCATCGTCATCGGCGTGGGCTCCCGCCTCAACACGGTGACACTGAACTTCGTCGATAACTCCGCCACGCAGCTCCGGGACACTAACCAGTTAATCGAAATTGAATTGGCCGACGGGTCGCACCAGACCATCGCGCTCATCGCCAACGTCAAGGCCCTCCGCCCGCTCAATCTGGGCCTCGCCGCGCTGAAGTCGGACGTCGACACTGGCGTGGTCCACGCGGCCGCCTGGGCTGAACCAATTATCAATTCGTTCATCGCTTCCAACGGTTCACTTGGGCTTTACCCCGCGGGTCACGAGTTCCCTGATCGCGACCTCGCGTCAATCCGCGCTACCAAGTCACTACTCGATACCGACCTCGTCCGCCTCGAACGGAAGTCCGGGCCAGGCGCGCCTTCCTACGATGAAGTCAAAGCCCGTCGGAGTGCGTTCACAGCGCAAGATTTCGTGAAGGCCGGCGCCCCTTGGAGCCTCCGGACGGTTTCCCCACGCGGTGAAGAGGGCCTCCTCCTCGTCGAATTCCGCTAAGCGCGCATGCTGACTGAACGCCTCATCGCCCGTATCCGGGGACAGCTCGAAGTCGGCACGCCCGACCTCGAGGCGCGCTCGCTGGCCGGCGAATACGCGACACTCTGCCAGCGGACCCGCGAACGGCTGGAGCAATGTGCAGCCCTCATCCGGACTAGCAACGACCACGCCGCTCTCCAAGTAGCCGAATCGGACCCAGACCTACTCGGCCTCTGTGCGCTCTTAAGTTTCGCTGATTCGGAACGCTGGCAAGCGCTCTGCCGTGAACGCGGCCTGCCGACCGGCTTTCCACTCGACGACCAGCACATTCTCGCGGTCGAAAGCCTCTACGGTAAAGTGATTGGCGAAAACCATCCGCTCTACCGCGACTACCGGGAGGCCATGCGCCAACGTGACGAAGAAAGCGCGTTGACGGTCCTGCGCTCCATCGCCCGCATCAATCCGGATGATCCGACAGCACGCTCCGAACTGACACGCCTATCCAGCAAGTTCCTCCGTGAATCACTAGGCAAGGTCCTGCAGCTCTTTGACCAAGGTGCGCCTCGGGAGGCCGTGGAACTAATGCATCGAATGGAGCGCTTCGGGGCTCTCCTGCTGACGAATGAGCCACGCTGGGATGACGCCCTCGCGCGGCGCATCGCCCATCTTCGCGAGAAAGCCCACGAGCAGATTCGTCACCTCCTCCCCGAAGCGCGCACTGCCCGTGACGCCGACCAATGGGAAGCCTGTGCTAATCACTTAGGACGCATCCGTACGTTAGAACGCGACCACCTCGTCATCCTAGATGCGACGGATTTAGCGGAGCTGACCACGCTTGAAATCTGGGCCGGCGAACTAGCCGCCACCGCGGAAGCCGAAGCCTCCCAACGGGCCGCCCTCGAAACGTTGACGAAAGAATGGGACCTTCTCCGTCAAGAAGCTAGCCGCGGCTCCTCTCCCGCCCTGCTGATTTCACGCCTCAACACATGGATTGAAAAGGCAACGCCCCTCGCCGACCGCTTACCCGAAGGGACCGTTCGCGAAGCCCGCGGCGTCCGCCAACTAACCCGGGCTCGACTCAGCCGACGCTACGCCATCTTGACGACCTCATGGGTCGTAGGCCTGCTCTGCCTGCTACTCGGGGCCTTCTGGTGGCACTCCCAAGAGGGCAAGGCCCAGGAAGCCGCCGATCGCTTCACGGAAATCCAAGCCCTAGTGGAACGCTGGGACAACGACGGCGCCATGAGCAAACTCGCGAAACTTAAGGATGACCACCCCGTGTTCCTCGCGAGCGAGGAAATCAAGACGATCACCGAAGATCTCCGCCGGAAAGCCGTCGCCCAAGCCGAAACGGAACTGCAACTGAAGACCGAGGCCATCTACCTGGAACAGCGACGCAAAGAAGGCATCACGCTTGCAAATTTCGCCCCCGTCACCCAACGGGCCAAGGCGTACGTCAGCGAACTCGCAAAAGTTGGTCCCGCCGCCGCGGCGCGCTTGCAAACCATCCTCCCTGACCCAGCCGCCATCCTCGCTACCTGCACCAAGGTGAGCGAAGAAAGCCGCAACGACCTCTTGGCGCTACGTCGGCAACTCAAAGTAGCGCTGGGTGAAGACGAGACAGTCGTGAACCTGCCCCGGGCCAACGATGCCCTTGAAAAATTACGCGCCCTCCTGACGACCCTGAGCGCCGCTGGCCTCAAAGACCTCGACGAGGCCTTCGCCGAAACTGACCGGGCGGCCCTCCGCCTCGAAGCTGACCAGAAATCCGTCAACGCGATCCGGGGACTGGCAGATTCTGGCGACCTTAAGGCCTACCTCGACGCCTTGGCGGCCGTCGCCGAGACCGCGAAGGAGAATTCCGACCTCCGCAAGCGCGCCAGTTTTATCACCGAACGCGCCGAGGCCCTCCGCAACCTCCCCCGCTCGACCCTCGCCCCCCGAGTGGGCGTGATGTGGGATGGCTTGGCGAAGTCCGATGCCAACGGCGTCTTCCAACCCGACGAACTCCTCGCTTCCGAAGATAAGGTCATCCGCGCGCTCGCCGACGATAAGATGACTGCCCGCTTGCGCAAATATAA
>CAIYAN010000030.1 GCA_903924185.1 uncultured Opitutia bacterium
GACTTGGCATCCCCCGTGAATCCACCAATGCGACCGAACGAAGGGTTGGCCGAGGCAAACGCCGTGAGGCGACGGTGACGGAGGCATAAGGCTAGGATGCCAATGCGAATTGGGAAGTAGAGCAACCAAGAGGGCCACAACGAAGCCTGCAGGAGGTTACGGACTTTCATCACGATCTGACGTCGGCCACGCCAGGTGAGGGCCGGCACAATCCAGTGCGTGACGAAGTGCAGAGCAAAAATAAACCCAATGATGATCCACAGCGCCTGACTCTTGAACCGGGCCAGCAATTCCATGCCGTGGGAGCCGAACTTATAACCCAACCACATGAGCGGAGGCGTCCAAATCAACGCCGCCACCAGCAACAAGCCGCCCAGCCGAGCAATGTTCAGCTTCATGATCCCCGCAGTGACAAAGGTCGGCACGCGACTGGCCGGAACAAAGCGCGAACTAACGACGACCAACATACCCTGCGGCGTGGAAAACCAGCCGGCCCATTGATTGATCTTACTTTCTTTAATGAACCATTTAAATGGAGCCTTGGTAATCGCTTGTCTCCCGAAGAATCGCCCGACCGAGTAGAGCACCAGATCGCCGATGAAAATGCCGACCGTGCAGGCGGCTGCTCCCGACCAGAAATCGATAATACCGACGGACACCATGAGGCCCGTCGCCAAACAGGTGGGGTCCTCGGCGACAAAGGTACAAATAACAATAATAACGAGGAGAATCCAGAAATGGGCACCCACCGCCAAAGGCAGTGGTGGATACGCGCGCGCCTCGGTCACGGCGACCGCGGGCGGCACAGCCACAAAACCGATGATTTCCGAAACGGCCCTGCCCTGCTCCTGGAAGACGACATCGCGACCGCCCGGCAATAAGACGAGCTTCGCTTGCGGCGCCAGTTGAGCGCTGTAGGTGGCTGCCTGCACCGGAGTCAGCCAGTCATCTTGGCCATGGATGATTAACATGGGCTTACGCCAGCCAAAGATGACCCGCTTGGACTCTGAGAGGTCCGTCTCAAAGATGGTCGCTGCGTAATCGCGGTCCCAGGGTAAAAGATCGGCCGCGCCAAAGTTGGGCGTCAGGCGTGCGACGCCCCAGAAGAAGGCGCCCTGAAAACCATAGACGATTTTATTGACGAGCGGATTGCCCAAGAGCTCAAACTCCTGGGCGCCTGGGGCCGAGAGCATCGTGAGCGACAGAACCCGGCCAGGATGCGCCGACGCAAGTTCCAAGGCGGCCACGCCCCCTAAGCCCTGTCCGAGGACGTGGTATTCTTTTACCCCGTAATGCTCGACCAAGGCCGCCACCACCTCGGCGTTGGCTTCCATGGAGTGACTAGGGACATTTCCCGGCGTGGGACCAAACCCAGGCAAGAATGGTTCAATGACCGCTACCTTGCCCGTCTTGGCAAGTTCTACACATAAACGCGTCCCGCGGCGATCCCAAGGCGCCCGATGCAGATAAACCAACACGGGCTTACCACCCGCCGAACCGTCGGCCGCAAAGCCAAATAAGTTGGCGTGCACGGGAATCGTCGCGCCCGTGCGGGTCACCTTGTCTTCCTTGAAGTCAAAGGATGGGACCATAACGGGCAGGTCCTTCGCAGTCCGCTCAATCGAATTGAAAAACGGGAAGAAGGCCGAGAGCACCAGTAAGCCTAGGTAGATGACCATACCCCACCACTTCCCCGGGACACGCCCTAGGTTCTTTTTCATCTGTGTCGGGGTCGACATCCCCCGCAGTCAAATGACCGCCTTGCAGGGGCGCAAGGCGGGAAGGTTCACAATTATGTGTCAGTGACTGATTTATGGCTTCCTAATGGACGCCTTCCCCTCTTGTCTCCCACCCAGTGCAAGCTACCGGACAGGAACTTCCAGGCCTCAGGGTCACCGTCGATAAGGTGGTCCATCATCGTGACGCCAATTTCCCCGCCGAGACCCCCCACGCCTTCGTGTACTTTCTGACGGTTTCCAATCTTTCCCAGTCCACCGTCCGCCTCCTCGGGCGTAAATGGATTATCCGCTCCGCCGACGGCACCGTCGAGGTCGTCGAGGGCGATGGCATCGTCGGACAGACCCCGCGCATCCCGTCGGGCGATTCGTTTTCCTATAATAGTTATCATCTCACCGGCCACCCCGTGACCGCCGAAGGCGCCTTCCACGGCACCACCGAAGATGGGCAGCGTATTTTCGTACGTATCCCTGCCTTTGAGATGATTCCCCCCGCCGACCCCCTTGAATGAGAATTACTGACCTTAACTCCGGCCGCGAAATCGGCGCCAGCTGCATGCTCCTCGAATTCGGGGGACTGCGAATGGTCATCGATTGCGGAATGCACCCCAAACACGCCGGCAAAGCCGCCCTGCCCCAGATCAATAAGATCGAGGGGTCAGTCGATGGCGTGATCCTAACGCACTGCCACCTCGACCACCTGGGCTCCCTACCCTTACTGGTCCGTGCCCACCCCGGCGCCCGGGTCTTCGCCTCCGCCGCGACGACGCTCTTTGCCCGCCGCCTGCTTTCGAACTCGATTCAGGTGATGAAGCGCCAACGCGAGGAAACCGGTAACCTCGACCTCCCACTATACGTCGACCAAGATGTGGAACGGGTTGAAAATGCCTTGTCCGCCGTGCCTCTCGCTAACCCGCGCAAGATCGGCCGCGGCGGCGAAGAGATTCAATTGAGCTTCCACCTCGCGGGACACGTGGCCGGCGCCGTGGGCTGCATGATTGAGCACCGCCGTAAACGCCACTTCTTCACGGGCGATGTTAATTTCCAAGCCCAGCGCACCGTCGGCGGTGCCGACTTCCCACGCCAACCGGTCGATACGCTGGTCATGGAGTGCACGCGCGGTGCGACGGCCTCTCACCCCGGCCACACGCGCGCCTCGGAAGAGAAGCGCCTCATCAAAGCGATCAACCGTGTCTGCGACGCCGGTGGCACGGTGCTACTCCCGGCTTTCGCTTTCGGCCGCATGCAGGAAATTCTGATGCTCCTCGACGAAGCTGCCGCCGCTGGTAACCTCGCCGATGTGCCCATCGTTGCTTCGGGCCTCGGCATGGATCTCTGCGATTACCTCGACGCCGCCACCAAGAAGACGAAGCAGGTGAAATTTAACCGTCAGGTTCTGCGCGACCTCAACGTCCTCCCGCTTTCCCGTCGCTACATTCAACCGGGAAAGAACCTCCCCGAACGCGGCATCTACCTACTGTCGAGCGGCATGCTGGTCGAAAAGACACCGGCCTGGCGCATCGCTGCCAACGTGCTCGATCACAAGGAAAACGCTGTCTTCTTCGTGGGCTACTGCGACCCGGAAACCCCGGGCGGCGAATTAATCGGTATGGCCCCCGGCGGCGAATTCAAGTTCACCGGCCTCGACCATACGTCGATCCTCCGCGCAGAGGTTGAGCGCTTCCACTTGTCCGGCCACGCCGACCGCGAAGAGCTGGTGGATTTTGCCAAGTCGCTCGCGCCAAAGGATCTCGTGCTCACGCACGGTGACCCACCCGCGCGGGCTTGGATGAAGGAAACGTTATCCAAGGAACTGCCGGGCACGCGCATCCACGACCCTGAACCGGGCGTTCCCCTCGACCTGTGAACCTCGCTCCCCTTTCAGTCGAAGACTGGCGGGAGTTCTATTTGACCCGCGGCCCCCGGATGGCCGCCGAAGTTTTTCTACTGAAGCTGGCGGAACTGAGCCCGACCGAACAACGCGCGGTGCTATGTGGGTTGCCCGATACGCGCAGCCTGACGCAGCGCTTCGAGAATGCCTGGGAACAACGCGAGGCGGCCCTCGGAGGCGTCCCGTTCCTATCCAAGGATCTATATTTTCGGATGGGGCATCCGACCAACGCTGGTTCGACTTTCCTGGCGGAAGAAATTGGCGTGCCTCGAACCAACTCTTCCCTGCCCGCCGCGTTCCAGCATGACGCGGGAGCGGTGGAATGCGGCCGCACGCAACTCAACGAGTTCGCCTTTGGGCTCTCCGGCGAAAATCCACACTTCGGCGATTGCCCACACCCGACCGACGATTCCCGTCTCGCCGGCGGCTCCAGCTCTGGCTCGGCCTTCGCCGTTGCACGCGGCCTCGTGCCGTTTGCACTCGCCACCGATACAGCTGGCTCCATCCGCGTGCCCGCCGCATACTGCGGCGTGTGGGGGCTGCGGCTGTCTCCAGACATCGCCGCCGTCGGCGACATCTTCCCGCTATCTCCAGGCTACGATACGCAGGGCTGGCTGGCCCGTTCGGCCAACGATTTGCTCGAGGTTTCGACGGCTGTACTCGGAGAAGCGCCGCCCGCCGGTGCGGGTCTCTGGGCCGGTGACTTGGGTTTAGGCATCGACCCTGCCGTGCTCGCGCCAATGCGTACGCTCGCCCTCAAATGCGGTGCCAAGGAAGACCCGGCCGCCGCCGAACTGCTTCGCCTCGCCTGCACCGAGGCCGCCACGGCCTACCCAGTCCTTGGCGGTGCCGCCGCCGCACGCGTGCATGCGCCTTGGCTCGATCGCCGCCGCGAGGCTTACGACCCAGCTGTCTGGGCCCGACTCGACGCTGGTCGCCGCCGCACGCCCGAGGAACTGCGTGCCGCCGAGGTGATTCGGAGCCGCGTGAGCGAAGCGTTCCGTGCGATTTTCACCAGGCACCACTACGTGGTGCTACCCGCGACGCTCGGGCCGGCCGTGACTAAAGCGGCCTGCGATGTCGGCCATCGCCAGCGTTTAATGGCCCTTAATGCCCCCGCTTCCTTAGCGGGCCTGCCCGCAGTCGCGGCTCCGGTGAAGCTCACGGATGGGCTCACAGCCGGCGTCCAGATTCTCTTCCCGGATATGGCTAACTTCGGCTGGCGTTCCGTCCTCGAACGACTGCGCTAATCAGAGCCGGCGGCGACGCATGTGCGCCGACGGTTGCCCCAAGGCCTCGCGATACTTGGCCACGGTGCGGCGCGCGATCTGAATGCCGCGCTTCCGAAGTTCGGCCGTAATCGCTTCGTCCGCCAACGGGGCGGCAGGATTCTCACGCGCCAAAATATCGGCAATGAGCTCTTGCACGCCTTCCTGGGCGACCGTGCCGCCGTCTTCGGTGGCAACGCCGGAAGTAAAGAACCAGCGAAATTCTTTCAGGCCGTGCGGCGTGAGCATCCACTTATTCGCCGCGGCGCGGCCGACCGTGGTCTCGTGCACGCCCATCTCTTTGGCGACGTCCGTCATGGTCAACGGACGTAACTGCGACGGGCCGTGCTCGAAGAAGTCACCTTGGCGTTCGACAATGATGTGCGCGAGGCGCTCTACGGTGCGCTGGCGCTCCTCAATCGCACCGATCAGGAACTTACCCTGTCGCATCCGCTCTAAAATATAGGTGCGCTCTTTTTCACCCAAGGCCTGCCCCGC
>CAIYAN010000031.1 GCA_903924185.1 uncultured Opitutia bacterium
AGCCCCGAAAGCTCCGGTCGCCGCCACGCCAATGCCGGCGAATGCCGCTATGCAGGCCGAGGCTGCCTCCTTTGGCCAACCCAAGTGGGCGGAACTTCCGACTGGCTGGACCGCGGCTGCCCCCAGTTCGATGCGTAAGGGCTCTTGGAATGTCGCCGGCCCCGGCGGAAGCCAAGCCGAAGTCGCCGTCACCGTGTTTCCTGGCAACGTCGGCGGCACCACCGCCAACGTGAACCGCTGGCGTGGCCAGCTAGGCCTCGCGCCCGCGGCTGATGCCGACATCCAAGCCGCGGCGCAATCGGGCAAGGTCGGCGCCGACGCTGGCCAGTATTTCCGCTTCGACTCGACAGACGGCAAGAAAGCCATGGTCGCCATGATGGTCCCGAAGAACGACTCTACTTGGTTCTTTAAGTTCATGGGCGACCGTGACGCCGTGAACGCACAGACCGCCGCCTTCCTCAAGTTCCTAGCCACCTCCCAAATCCCGTGAACGAAACCTTCCTCGCGAAAGCTAAATCCGGCACCGCTTGGTTCAACTTCCTGGCCTCGCTGCAGCTGACCGTCTGGTTGCTGGTAGTCTCGATGCTCTTGATTGTCCTCGGGACACTCGAGCAAGTGAACTGGGGCGTCTGGCATATCCAGAAGGCCTATTTTAGCTCCTGGGGCTGCTTCTACCCGCTTAATACCGCCGCCAGTTTCCGCCTGCCGTTACCGGGGGGCTTCTTACTCGGGTCGCTCTTGGTCATTAACCTCATCTGTGCGCATTTCCGCCATTTCAAAATTAATGCACGCCATGCGGGTATCTCACTCATCCACGGTGGTCTCATTTTGCTGTTAGTCGGGGGCTTCGTCACCGCCGCCTTCCAAGAGGAATCCGCGATGGTCGTCCCCGAAGGCGAAACCCGCGCCTTCTCCGAAGCATTCCGCGAATTTGAGGTAGCACTCGTCGACCAGACCGAGGCGGGCAAAGCGAAGGTCGTGGTCATCCCCGACGATTTGCTCCGCACGCTGACCGACCCGCAGGCCGAGCTAGAAATTCCCAGTTCGCCATTCAAAGCCAAGGTTGGTTTTTACTACCCCAACTCCGTGCTGCGGGCGAAATCGCAGATGCCCGACGGGACTGATATCTCCGCAACCAAAGGGATTAAAGGGTTTGCGGCGAGTTCGCCAGTGGCGCTCAAGCGCCTTCCCGAGAGTTACAACGACAATGTGGGCAACGTGCCGAGCATGCTCATCGAACTATTTGCCAACGGCCAGACCCTCGGCATTTGGCTGCTCAACGCGCAGCTCACTGAGTCCTTCCCCCCACAGACCTTTGAGCATGCCGGCCGCAAATATGAACTCTCTCTCCGTCGCGCCCGTACCTACCTCCCCTTTGACGTGCGTCTAGATCGCTTTACCCACGAGAAGTATCCAGGAACGGAAATCCCACGCAATTTCGCCAGCGACGTCACCATTCAGGACAACGGTACTTCGTTCCCGTTCAATATCTCGATGAATCAACCCCTCCGCCATGGCGGGATGACTTTTTATCAATCTAGTTTCGGCAGCACGAGTGCCGGCAAGGACATCAGCGTCCTCCAAGTCGTGCGCAACCCCGGCTGGCTCCTCCCTTATATCTCCGTCTCGCTGATGTCGCTCGGCCTCCTCGTCCACTTCGGCATCTCACTCTTCGGCTTCCTCAAACGCCGGACCAAAACCGCCGCCACCGCGGGCCTCGTTGCCCTCTTGGCCCTGAGCCCCACGGACGCGCATGCCGCCGAAGCCTGGGATAGCCGAGAGATTGGCACGTTGCCCGTGCAGAGCGGTGGCCGCGTCATCCCCTTGGAAACACTCGCCAGTGGCTCCTTGCTCCAGATGCGTGCGCGCCGCGAAATCGCCCTCACCGAACTAGAAGCCGCCGCCTTTGGCAAAAAACCTTCGACTTGGACCGCGGACGAAAAGTCAGCCATTGCGGAGCAGTTCCCTGAACTCACCGATAGCCTTAAACAGCAGTTAGAAAAGCGCCCGGTTCGACTCAAGGGCCGCACGCTGGCCGCACATGACTGGCTCATCGAGGTTGCCTTCCGCGCTTCCATCGCCCGCCAGTTACCCACCTTCCGCGTCGACCACCCCGTGGTCCTCAAGTTGATGGGACGCGACCCCGAAAAGACCAAGTTCGTCAGCTGGGACGATATCTTAAAGCACAGTAAGGCGCTCACCGATGCCGCAGATAAATCGCGCAAACGTGCCCAAGCCGATCGCGAAGTGGAGGACCGAGCGCTGCTCCAGCTTGAGTCGGCGGCCCGCCAGTATGCCCTCCTGTCGATGACTTTTATGCCCGGCGATCTCCCGGCCGACATCGCCCCCCAGCGCGAATACCAAGCTTGGCTGGGTGCCCTCAACCGCGCCGCCGAGGAGATGCAGAAAAATCGCGGCACCTCCGCCGCCGCTCCGGCCTTCGACAAAGAACTCCAAGAGACACTGAAGGCCTTGGTCGAACGCTACCAAGATTTCGCCCGAGACGGCGCCATCCGCATCGTCCCGCCGAAGGACCCTACGACCACCACCGCCTGGGACAACCTAGGGACCGCCTTGCTGGCGGTGATCAACGATCGCAATGCCCACCGGGCCGCCCTCGCCCCTGATGGCGTCGTAACTCGCTACGCCCTCTTCTGCGTCGCTTGGCGGGACGGGGACGACGATACCTGTCGCGACCAAGTCCGCGCCTTGAACGCCTCCTTAGCTGGCTCGTGGTCGACACGGGCAAATGCTGAGACTTCTTTTAGCCGCCTGCAGCCGTTCTACTGGTTGTTGATCGCCTACGTGTTGATCGTCCTCCTCGTCCTCTGGGCTTGGGCCGCGAGCAGCGAAGGGCCGCGCACCTGGGCCTATCTCCTGCTCGTCAGTATTTTCCTCCTGCACACCTTAGCCTTAGGCTACCGCATGTGGCTTCATGAGCGCCCGCCGGTGACCAACCTCTACTCTTCTGGTATCTTCATTGCCTGGGGCGCTGTCCTGCTTGGCGTCATCCTAGAACGCCTCTGGAAGAACGGCATCGGTGCAATGGCGGCAGGCCTCAGCGGCTTCCTCTCGCTCATCGTCGCCCATAACCTCGGCCTCTCGGGTGAAGATAACTTGGAAAGCGTCCGGGCGGTTCTCGACTCAAACTTTTGGTTATCGACGCACGTGACAACCGTGACCCTCGGCTATTCCGCGACCTTCGTGGCAGGCTTGATCGGCGCGATTCACCTCTGGCTCCGTGCCTTCAAGTCCGACTACAAGGACGGAGATGCGCTCGCCCGTGCCGCCTACGGCATCCTCGCCTTTGCCCTCATTGCTAGCTTCATCGGCACGATGCTGGGTGGCATCTGGGCGGACCAGAGCTGGGGTCGCTTCTGGGGCTGGGATCCCAAGGAAAATGGCGCCGTCCTAATCGTGATGTGGTGCGCCGTCTGCCTCCACGCCCGCTGGGGTGGCTTGGTGCGCCGCGAAGGTCTCATGCAGCTCCTCATCTTCGGAAATATCGTGACCGCTTGGTCCTGGTTCGGCACCAACCTCCTCGGCGTGGGCCTCCATAGCTACGGCTTCACGGAAACGGGCTCCTTCTGGCTCTACTACGTCTTCGTCCCTTCACAGTTGGCGTTGATCGCCGTGGGCTGGCTCCCCGCCCGCGCCGCAAAGTCCGTCCAGACGGCATGACCGACCAACCCTCCCTCGCATGGTTCTGCGTGAAGGCCAAGCCTCGCCAAGAGGCCGTGGCCGTCCGCAACCTGCGAGCGCTGGGTCCAGTCGAACTGGTCTTCCCACGCATCCGCCGCACCCGCCGCGGACATCAGAAGAACCGCGAGGTCGTCGAGCCCCTCTTCCCCGGCTACCTCTTCCTCCGCTATGACGCGGCGGAACTCAACGGCACGGTCCGGAGTACCCGTGGGGTCCTTCACCTCGTTGCCAAAAACGGCCAACCCGTCGAAGTGGACGTCAAAGTCATCAACGAACTGCTCGCCCTCGGGCCTGACGCCATCCTCTCAGCCCTAGATGAAGAACTGCAGATCGGAGCTAAGGTGCGCATCGTGCGCGGTATCTTCGCCGGCTCCGAAGGCGAAGTTCTCCGTCTCGAGACGCCGCAGAAACGTATCGCGGTGCTGCTCTCCTTACTCGGCTCAGACCAGCCCGTCGAACTATCCTCTGAAGATGTCGAAGGGCTTCCGAACGAAGGCGTCTAAACCACTACCAAGCCATGATTCAAGACCAGCTCGTCCACTCCGCTCACTACGAAGGCTTACATCCGTCCTTTCCCCAAGCCTTTGCCTGGCTCAAGGCCTTCGACCCGCAGACGCCGGATGGGAAATATGAGATTGCGGGGCCCACCCTGACCGCCGGTGTACAGCGCTACACCACCAAGCCCGACGCCGAAAAGAAATGGGAGGCCCACGAGGTCTTCGGTGACATCCAAGTGCTCTTCGCGGGTGAAGAAATCTGCGGCCACACCGATGTGCGCACCCTGTCGGTGACCGAACCCTACAAGCCCGAGAAGGACGTCGCTAAATACGCCCACCCTAGCCAGCCCACGACGCACCTGCATTTCCGTCCTGGTAGCTTCACCGTCTTCTACCCGCAAGATGGCCACCAACCGGGCGTCATGGTCGACCAGCCCGCTGAAGTCTTGAAGGTCGTCATCAAGTTCAAGGTCTAGGGTCACGGTTTTACCTCGATAGCGGCTGGCGGGCTTTCATCGTGAAGCCACCCCACCCCGCCATGCGTAGCTTCCTTGCCCTCCTGTTCACCCTTTCCCTTGCAAGT
Organism: uncultured Opitutia bacterium; assembly: GCA_903924185.1. GTDB lineage: Bacteria > Verrucomicrobiota > Verrucomicrobiia > Opitutales > UBA953 > UBA953. The sequence continues at coordinate 4,783 of CAIYAN010000031.1, forward strand.
GGGCAGGAGACCACCCGGATCCGCGACGTCATTTACCAGAAACGCGACGGCTTCGCGCTCACGCTGGACGTCTTCACACCAGCCAAGCCTAATGGCGCGGCGATGATTAAAATCGTGAGCGGGGGTTGGAATTCTAATCACAATGGCATCGGTGATGGCGGCTGGACGAAGTCCGGCTACACGACCTTCGTCGTGGTGCATGGCTCGCAGCCGCGCTTCCATATCGACGAGATCGTGACCGACGTACAGCGGGCGGTGCGTTTTGTGCGGGCTAACGCCACCACCTACGGGATCGACCCGAATAAGATCGGTGTCACTGGCAGCAGCGCCGGTGGCCACCTCTCGCTGATGCTCGCCGTCAAGGGCGACGCCGGTAATACGAAGGCTCCGGATCCCATCGACCGCGCGAGTAGCGAGGTGCAAGCGGTCGCCTGCTATTACCCACCGACCGACTTCATCAGCTGGATCACCGAGAACGATGGCCTTAACGGCGTCGGCCCGCTCGCCAGTCGCAAGCCAGCCTTTGGTCCCAAAATTGATACACCGGAAGGCATGGCCGCGATGGGTAAGGCGCTGTCGCCCCTGACGTGGGTCAAAAAAGCCCAGCCGCCGATCTACATTGTCCAAGGTGACAACGACGTCCTCGTGCACTTCAGCCAGGCCCTGCGTTTCCAGAAGAAGTCCACCGACGCCGGTGCTACCTGTGAGGTCCTCATCCGCGAAGGGGCGGGCCACGGTGGCTGGAAAGAAATGGGTGAAGACAACGCACGCATGGCCGAATGGATTGACCTGCACCTCTTGAG
>CAIYAN010000032.1 GCA_903924185.1 uncultured Opitutia bacterium
CATCCATGGCAAGGCCACGGGCTTCGGTGGCGGCGCGGGAAAGGTCGGCGGAATTATTGAGCGACATGGTCCGTATCCGTAAGGCAGAATAGGCCTCTCTTTCCAGCCTTGAATGCAGGGCTCCGTCCGTGCCAGATAGAGCCATGTCCGACCCAGCACTCGAAGAAGGCTCAGCCCTCAGCCTAGACTTCAAAAAACTGCGTAAAATCGCTTCCGGTGCGGCCGATGTCATCCCTGCCGTGGCGCAGGACGCCCTGACCGGCGAGGTCCTCATCTTAGGTTACGTCAACGAGCTGGCCCTCCAGACCGCCCTGAAGGAAAAGAAGGCCACTTTCTGGAGTACCTCCCGCAATGAACTCTGGATCAAAGGGCTCACCTCCGGGGACTTCCTGGAGCTCCTCGAAGTTCGCGTGAACTGTGAGCAGAATTCGATTCTGTATAAGGTCCGCCCCGCCGGCCAAGGCGCCTGCCATACCAAGGAAAACGGCAAGGCCCGTACGGGTTGTTACTACCGCCGCCTCAACGCGGACGGTTCGTTGGAGAAGGCTTAACTCAGCGCGGCTGCGCGGCGAGTCGGAGGTATAGCGCGTCGACCTCGAAGCGAACGACGACGAGCTTATGCGTCTTCGCGACCTGTTCGGCTTGCGGGCTGACCTTGAACGTCAGTACATTATTCGTGGTCGGCTCGGCGATGCGTTTGATGGCGGCGACGGCGGTTTCCGCATCGGAAAATTCTAGGCAGAGTCCGATTTGCGCTCGCGCGGGGGTGGACTCTTCGCCGACGGCAATCGTCAAAGCCTTGGCCTGGCTGAGCGTTTCACTCATGGCCACGCCGAGCCAACGGCGTAGACGCGGGTCAGCGGCGACGACGGCCGGGCTTTCGCTCCGCAGCAGGAGGTAGCCATGCGGCAACGCGGCTAACTGCTGCAAGGACAGCGAAGGGACGACTTGGACGACGCTTTCGGCGGGCGTGGCCGGGCCATCGAGCCAAGCCCAAGCGGGCGGCTTGAAGCCGATGCCTACGCGAATCTCCCGGGTCGGTGCAGGTGACTTCACTTGCTGCTTAGCTGTGGCGCGGTGCGTCGCCGGAGCTAGCTGCGTCAGTAGGGTCAGGACGGATTCAACGGTATCCAAGCCGGTGGTGGTGCGCGTGTCGACAAAGCCATACAGCTCGTGGGCTTGCGCGAAGTGCAAGGCGCGGGGGGACGGCGTTAGCACCCACCACGCCAGCACGGCGAGGAGCGAAAACGAAACCGAGAAGAGCAAGGCGCGGCGCATGCGGGGGTTTATTGATGCTAGTTTCGTTCGGCGGACGCACAAGCGGCAAGGGTAGGCCACTAGGCCAAAAAAAGGGGCGCCCAAATGAGCGCCCCGAATGAGTTGGTTATAATCCGAAGGGATTAGTAGCCGCCACGATCTCCACCGCCGCCGAAGCCGCCACGACGATCGCCGCCGCCGAAGCCGCCGGAGCGAGGACGATCTCCGCCGCCGCCGAAGCCGCCGCGAGAGCCGCCGCCACCGCCGCCGCCGAAGCCGCCGCGAGAGCCGCCGCCGCCACCACCGAAGCCGCCGGAGCGAGGACGGTCGCCACCGAAGGAGGGGCGTTCTTCACGAGGACGAGCAACGTTCACCTTCAGGGGACGACCCATGAAGTCAATGTTCTCGGTCTTAGCGATCGCATCCTGGGCCGCCTGAGCGTTGGCCATGGTTACGAAGGCGAAGCCACGAGGACGACCCGTGAACTTATCCATCATTACTTCCACGGATACGACTTCTCCGCCTTGGGAGAAGTGTGCGCGGATGTCGGATTCGGTAGCAGCCCAAGGAAGGTTGCCTACGAACAGTTTGTTTTCCATATCTTTTATTTTCTGTGTTTTACCTGCACCGCATTGCCCGTTTCCGACCTTCGGATTTCGATTTGCCGTCTTAACGACCGTCAACTCACCGGATTCTTGCGGGGTTTCGCTCTTGGTTTGGTTATATTCAGAGCGGACCTGACCCACAGAAACACAGTATTGCTGGCCGCCTGCAAGTTTATTCACAATAGGGCTGATTACTTGGGGGTATCGCCAAGGGGAATTATGGGGTGTTTTATCTCTTTTGGGTGGGTGGTCGGTTGGCCAGCGGGTGAAAAGCGGCGCGGGCTCAGGCGATTTTTAGTTTTTATAATTTATATAAAGCATTGTTCTTTATATATTTATGAAAGTAATGCCGCCTGCCGGCCCGTCGCGGCTACAGGGATGGGAATAAAAAACGGAAACAATGTGAATAATTTGGGTCGGAGGGCACGTTCGGGGAAAGAATTGACCCTCGCTCCAACCCGACAATGCCTCACGTTGTCGTGATTGACCCTGTAGAAGCCATCGATGCGCTGCTCGCCGAGCTGCACCGCCAAAAGGCGGCGGGGGTTCGCCGCGTCAGCGTCTCCGACGAATCCTTGCTGGCCTTGAAGGTCCTGGCGGGTACCGCGTCTCCGGCCGCCGCCCGGGCACCGACGTCGGCCCAGGCGATAGCCTCGACGGCCACCGCTCGGCCGCCAGCCGCCACCCCCCGGCCGATCGTGGTCACGTCTGCAGTGCCCAAGGTCACGGTCCCTGTCCCCGAGCTCCATCCCTTGCCCGCCCCGCGTGCACTCACCTTGCCCGCAGGCACCAAGGCCGAGCGCCTTGCGTGGGTCCATCAGCAGATTTCCCAGTGTCCCGTGACGCTGGAGCACCTCAAGGCTCCGCAGAAGCCCGTGCTCGGGCATGGCTCGGCCGAGGCCAAGATCCTCTTTGTCGGTGAAGCCCCCACCCTCGAAGAAGTCGAAGCGGGTCGAGCGTTCGTCGGTCCCGCCGGTGAATTACTTCGCAAGATTGTCTCCGTCGCCAGCCTTTCCGAAAAAGACATCTACGTCACGAGCCTCATGGGCTGGCGGCCCGAACCCCCGACCGCTTATGGCAAGCGTCCGCCGAACGCTTCCGAGGTGGCCTTCAACCTGCCTTACGTTCGCGCGCAGATTGAAGCGATTCAACCCCAGGTCATTGTCGCGCTGGGAGCGCAGGCCTTCGAAGCTTTAATTCAAGCCAAGCGAACCATCACGCAGGAACGCGGCCACTGGCATGAGTTCGAAGGCCGTCCGCTGATGCCGACGTTCCATCCCAATTACTTGCTCCACAATAGCAGCCTGACGGCGAAGCGCACGGTCTGGGAAGACTTCCTGCTCGTCATGGAGAAGGTCGGCCTGGTGCCCACTGAAAAGCAGCGCGGGTTCTTCCTTTCCCCGCCACGGCCGGTCTCGACGGATGACGATAACGCGGACGTCGACGCTTAGCGCACCGAGGCCGCGAGCTTCTTTAACGGGAACTGCAGGACGTGCGAATTGCGGCCACTGGCTTTGAGTTCCTGGCGGCGCAACGCCGGCAGATCCTTGAGCGAGCCCGCGACGAACCCACAGGACGATTGGAAGAAGCCGGAGGTCTGGGTCGTGAGGGCGAGCAGTTTCTTGGCGCCCCGGTCCTTGGCCCGGAGTTTGGCATACTCAACGAGCTTCTTGCCGACGCCGCGACCATGGTAGAATGGCTGGACGTAGAGTGCCCCGAGTTCCATGGCTTTGCCGTCGGGATAAGCGCGCAGGGCGGCGCAACCGATGATGCTATCGTCGATTTCGTAGACGAAAAAGTCGGCGATCGATTGTTCAATCTGCTGGCGGGTGCGGAGGACGAGGGCCTCGGACTTCGCCCCATGTTTGGCGAGGTTGTAGAGGGCTTGGGCGTCCTTCTTCTTGGCCTGCCGAATGCGGTCGTAGTCGTTGGCGTGCACCATTGTGCCGAGGCCGACCTTATCAAAAATCTCCGTCAAGAGGCCACCGAAGACCCGTCCGTCCAAAATGTGCGCCCGGGGGACGTCTTCATCTAGGGCCTTGGCGGCTTGGGCAGCCTTGCTACGGATACGGGGATCGAGGTTCACCTTTTTATCGGCGAGTAACGTCTTAAGTTCGTCTTCCGGTAGGTTGATTTTCACGACGCCATTGACCTGTAAGCCCGGGAAGGGGGTGAGGTAGATGAGCTTGGAAGCGCCCATCGCCACGGCGAGTTCCATGGCTAAGTGGTCGCTATTGACGCGGAGGGACTGGCCTTCGCGGTCGCAGACAATCGGCGTCACGAGCGGCAGGATATCCTGCGCGAGCATGGACTTCAGGATGGCGGCGTCGACTTTCTCGATCTTGCCGGTGAAGAGGTGGTTGCGGCCTTTGATCACGCCGACGTTCGTGGCGCGGACGGCATTGGTAATCGCGCAGCGCAGGCCCGCCTGGGTTAAGTGCTCCAAGACAGTCTGGGAGACGAGCGCGGCCGCTTCCCGGGCCAGTGACATCGTCGGGGCGTCGGTGACGCCTTCGCCTTGGATATCGGAGAGGGCCACATTGTGTTCCCCGGCGAGGGCGACGAGCTGGTGGCCGATGCCATGGACCAGGACGACCTTGATCGATAGGCTGCGGAGGACGGCGATATCGGTGACGATATTCGTAAAATTCTCGTGGCTGACAATGGAGCCATCGACCGCGATCACGAAGACATGATCACGGAACATCGGGACGTAACGGAGGATTCCCCGAAGGTCGGTCGGCTTCATGGCGCGCTCACGCTGGCTGGACATACCGAATCCTTATGGACTCATCGGACCTTTCCGCAATACTGGATGAAACATGGGAGCCCCTCGTCGAAAGAAAGCCACGGTGGTCCCGCCTGACCTGCAGGAGTCCGTCGACGCCTTCTTGGCCTACCTGTCGCTGGAGCGTGGGTTGGCGAAGTTAACGGTGGCGGCCTACGAGGACGACTTGGCCCGGTTCACGGCGCACTGCGCCCGCTTGGGCAATGAGCGCTGGACAGAGGTCGGTTTGGCCGAGGTGGAGTCATGGGTGAAGTCCCTGGACCGTCTCGGCCATGCCGCTGCCTCGCTGTCACGCCGGCTTTCCGCGGTGCGGACCTTTTCCGCTCATCTGGTGCGGAGTGGCCTCCGTCGCGATGACTTCACCGAACTCGCCCGGGGTCCGAAGTTTCGCCGGACCTTGCCGGGTACGTTGACCGCCGAGCAGGCCGCGAAGGTCGTGTCGGCGCCCGATACTTCCACGCCCCAAGGCCTGCGCGACCGTGCGATGCTCGAGCTCATGTACGGCTCGGGCTTACGCATCTCCGAACTCTGCGGGGTCGAACTCCAGGCGCTCGACCTGGAGTCCGCCTTGGTCCGCGTTCGGGGCAAGGGCTCCAAGGATCGCGTCGTGCCCGTGGGCGAAACCGCCATCATCGCGGTGCGGGCTTATTTAGAGAAGGGCCGTCCGGCACTGACGCGTAAAAAAACCGGGAGCGCGGTTTTCCTCAGCGCCCGCGGTCAAGCGCTGTCCCGTAAGACCTTTTGGTTGAGTGTGAAGCAGGCCGCCGCGCGCTCGGGGATCGACGTACCAGTTAAGCCGCACCTCTTACGGCACGCCTTTGCGACCCACCTCTTGGCCGGTGGCGCCGACTTACGTTCGATCCAAGAGATGCTCGGGCATGCGGACATCGCCACGACGCAGGTTTATACGTCGGTCGAACGCAGCGCCTTGAGCGCTGCCCACCGTCAGCATCACCCGCGCGGCCGTAAGCCCGGGGCTTAGTTGCGGAACACGAGGAGGCTACCGAGAATCGTCGCGGCCGACAGCGCTCCGATGAGGAAGCGCGACGTGAACGAGACTTCCAGTGGCACGACTTCTTCCTGGTCATCCGTCGGACGCACCACGGCTTCGCGGAGGATGGCAAAGTAGTAGTGGATACTGATCGCGACGCTGAGGAGGGCGGCGCCAAAGACCCACCAAAGGTGGAGCTTGGCGAGGAAGATGAGGATCAGGAGCTTGGCAAAGAAGCCGATGGAAGGCGGGATGCCGGCGAGCGAGCCGATGCCGAAGCCAAGGGCGCTGGCGAGAATCGGGGAGCGCCGCAGCAGGCCGCGGAGGCCGAGTAAGGGACGGTGATGGTCATCCGCCACCGGGAGCTCGATGAGGGCCTGCGAGACGAGGAACGTGCCAATCGCGTAGGCGATGAGGTAGAACGAGAGGAGCCACGGGGCGTCGTTGGTGCCAGCGGTGACCACCGCGGCGATGGCGGCGAGCAGGAAGCCAGCATGCGAAACGCCCGAGAGGGCCAGCACGCGCTTCACGTCGGTGGTGGCGAGCGCGGCAAGGTTACCGACCAGTAGCGTGAGGATAGCGGCGATTTCCAGTAGCGGGGCGAGCTTAGGGGTGAGCGGGGCGAAGGGACCCGTGACGAGGAGCAGTAACGTAAAGGCACCGGCGGCCTTAGAGGCCGTGCCGAGTAGCGCCGTCGTCGGCGTGGGGGCGCCTTGATAGACGTCAGGAATCCAAGCATGGAACGGGAACGCACCGAGCTTGAAGGCGGCGCCACCCAGGATGAGCGCGAGGCCGACCATCGTCAGAGCTGTGCCCTTGCCAGCTGCGAGCGCGGTGTTGATTTGGTCGAAGTTCAGCGAGTCCACTCCAGGGCCGCCGAGCGAACCGTAGACGAGCACGATGCCCATGAGGAGCAACGCGGAGCTCAGGCCGCC
>CAIYAN010000033.1 GCA_903924185.1 uncultured Opitutia bacterium
GCGACAAGTGCCCTTGCCCTTCGGAAAAGCCTAAGCCTACCGCGATGCTCTGTGCCGACGAGTGCCCTAAGAAGTGCGACAAAGACAAGAAAGACGCCCCTGCTGCTCCAGCTACTGCTGAAGACGCTCCGGCCAAGAAGGACGGCGAAAAGTGCCCCTGCCCTTCGGAAAAGCCTAAGGCCTAATTTCATTAGGGAATTCGATAAAAGGACGAACCTCTGGGTTCGTCCTTTTTTGTTTTTAGAATTTCAGGCCGAGGTCGATTCGGACGAACTCAGGGAAGTCCGCACGCAATACGAATCCCTGGCTTTCGGCGTAAGCGAAATCTTCGGGCCGACCGGCACCACTGCGCACGGCGCAGGAGTGGATACCTGCGTTCTTACCAGCATCCCAGTCAGTGATACGATCGCCGACCATCCAGCAGCGGGCTGGGTCCAGCTGATACTTGGCGATCATCTCTAGGATAAACTGCGGGCTGGGCTTACGATAGATGGAAGGCTCGTCGGGGCGTTCGGGGGCGGCCTTGATTTCTAGAATACCTGGCGTCGGCAGATCCAGCAGCTCGAGCATACGGCGGTTACAAGCATGGTATTGGGCCCAGGTGAACTTACCCCGATTGATACCGCTCTGGTTGGTCAAGATGAAGAGACGATACCCGGCCAGCAAACAGGCCTCCAAAGCCTCCTTCACCCCCGTAATTAGGGCGATTTGATGGACCTCACAGGTGTGATGGTGGTCCGTGATGAGATTTCCGTCCCGATCGAGAAAAAGCGCAGGGGCTAAAGCCATGAAAAGAGCCAATCCCGCCCCAGTAAGGGTGCAAGCCCATGAAAGGGGGCTTGACCGAGGGGGGTGGAGGAGTAGAACCGACCCTCATCCCAGCGTAGAACCATGGCAAATCCGAAACGTAAACAGTCCAAGCGTCGCAGCCGCCTCCGTCGTGGCGCCAACCAGTTCCGCGCTCCTAAGCTCGTGCGTGACGCCGAATCCGGCGCGCTCCGTCGCTCCCACCGCGTCGACCCCACCACGGGGAAGTACCGCGGTCGTCAGGTCCTCGACACCGAGGCCTAAGCCACTTTTCCCGGGCCCACGCTCGTAGCGTATGAGCGAAGTTACCTCGCCCGTTGGCCATAAGATTGCCTTAGACTGCATGGGCGGCGACCTCGGTCCCGCCGAAGCGGTTGCCGCGGCGGCTTTGGCTATTCGCGAAGGCATCGTCGGCCCAGAGGATATGCTCATCTTGGTCGGCCATGAGGATAACCTGCGGCTGTTGGCGATGGATAATCGAATCCTTAACCACAAGCGCATCCAGTTCCGACACGCGCCCGCCGTTGTTAACCCCGACGACGCTGCGATGACTGTAATCAAGTCCAAGCGTGATTCCTCCATGGTGATTGCCTTGGAAATGCTGAAGGCTGGCGAAGTCGATGCGGTCGTTTCGACTGGCAACACCAAGGCCCTGGTCGCCGCTGGCACGATCAAAGTTCGCGCGATGGAAGGTGCCGAACGACCGGCCCTGGCGGCCATCATGCCGCGACGCGAAGGCCACTTCGTGTTACTCGACGTCGGCGCCAACCCCGAAGCTAAGCCCGAGCACCTGCTCCATAACGCCGTCCTCGGCTCCATTTACGCGCAAAGCGCCCTCGGCATCGCCAGCCCCCGCATCGGCCTGCTTTCTGTCGGCTCAGAAGAAGGCAAAGGCGGGGCACGCATCAATCGCACCCACACGTTGCTTAAGGCGATGGGCGATAAGATTAATTACGTCGGACCCGTCGAAGGCTTCGATGTCTTTGGCGACTGCTGTGACGTCGTTGTCACCGATGGCTTCACGGGCAATGTGATCCTCAAGACCTTGGAAGGCTTGGTCTACATGGTTCGTGACATGATTGGCAGCAAAGTGAAGCGCAACCCCGTCTACTTGGCCGGCGGTATCGCGATGTTCCCCTTGCTTCGTGAGTTAAAGGGTAAACTGAAGCCAGAACGCTACGGCGGAGCCCCCTTGCTCGGCTTGGGCGGCCTCGTTATGAAGGCACACGGCTCCAGCAACCGCCAAGGCATCGCCAGCGCCATCCGTCTGGGCTATGAAGCCCTCGGCCATGGCACCGGCCACCGGATGCAGGCAGGTTTAGCCGAGGCAAATGCGGTGATTTTGGCCAACCCCGAGGTTGTCTAAGGTTTTAGTGTTCCCTTCCCGCCCTAGCGGGTGTTTTCTCACAGACCTTGATGAGCACTGCCGCGCTATCAGTCTTCATCCGCTCCGTCGGAGTCCACGCCCCTGAGCGGAAGTTGACCAACGACGACCTTTCCAAGCTCGTCGACACTAACGACGAGTGGATCAAGACACGCTCGGGTATTTCTGAGCGCCGCATCGCTGGACCGAATGAGAACCCCTCGGACATGGGTGCCAAGGCCGCCGCGCATGCTATGCAGAATGCCGGGCTCAATCCCGCCGACATCGACCTACTAATCGTCGCGACGATGACGCCCGACGTGCCCTTCCCTTCCACGGCTTGCTTACTCCAAGCTAAGTTAGGCCTCCGGCGCGATATCCCCGCCTTCGACGTCTCGGCCGCGTGCTCGGGCTTCGTCTTCGCCCTCCAAGTCGGCACGGACATGCTCCGTTCCGGGCGATATCGGCGGGCTCTGGTCGTCGGCACCGAAAAACTTTCCACCGTCATGGACTGGCAGGATCGCACCACGTGCGTCCTCTTCGGCGATGGGGCGGGGGCCGCTATCATTGAAACCACCGACGTCCCAGGCGTCGGCATCCTCGGTAACCTTCTTGGATCCGACGGGGTTAACGCCGAGCTCATCCACTGCGTCGCTGGCGGCTCCGCCAAGCCAGCCACACACGAAACTATGGCCGCCCGCGAGCACTGCCTCCGGATGAACGGCAAGGAAGTCTTTAAACTCGCTGTCCGCGTGATGTCGGAATCCTGCCAGCGCGTCCTCGCGCAGTGCGGCGTGAGCTCCGACGAAGTCGCTTGGTTCATCCCGCATCAAGCCAACTCCCGCATTTTGGAAGCCGTCGCCAGCCAACTGAACGTAGGCCTCGAACGCTTCCCCTCAAACCTCGAACGCTACGGCAATACCTCCGCCGCTTCGATTCCGCTCGCCCTCGAAGAGGCTTGGCGAAACGGCCAAATCAAGCACGGCGACCTCGTCCTGCTCGTCGCGTTCGGCTCCGGCCTCACCTGGGGCGCAACCCTTCTCCGCTGGCATGAACCTCGTCGTTAAAACCTTTCTCGCAGCCTGCTGCCTGCTGAGCCTTTCCGTCTCAGCCGAACTCATCCATCAAGACGGCGGCTGGCGCGTTAAGCCCGGCACATCTTCCGGCATTATTCCGGATAGCCGCACGGACGAAGTTCTCAAGACTATCGACCAAGCCGAAAACTTGTCGATTATGCGCGAAGAACGCGCCGCCCTGGCACTTTGGAACAAGCTGATTGAAAAGGAAGCTGGTACCGACGCGGGAGCGGTCGCCCTCCTCGGCCGAGCGCGCCTCCATGCTCAGAGTGGCCAATTCGATGACACGGAGGCTGACCTCGATGTTATCTTTAAGACGCACTCGGATTTTTCTGGTTTTGGCCAAGCCGTCCAGCTCGCCTTCGACTTGGCCGGCCAATACGAACGCGGCGAACGTCGCTACCTTGGTGGTTGGTTTCCTTGGTTCAAAGACCCCCTGCACGCGTTGAGCATCTACGATAAGATTCTGAAAGTCGCTCCTGTCGGGGCGATCGCCGAAGAGAGCCTCATCCATGCCGCCCGGCTAGCCGAGCGCGAAGACCGCAAGGCAATCTACAGTGAGATGCTGGAGCGTATCGTGAGCGACTATGCCACCTCGAAGCATGCCCCCGAAGCGCTCGAGCGCCTCGCCAAACTGCGCGGTGCAGAGTCGCTGGGACCAGACTTCGATCAAGCCACCACGCTAGAATCGGCCGACCACTGGCGCACGCTGGCGGACCAGTTCCCAGGGAACCCGCGCGCCCAACAGTCCCCGGAACAGATCAAGGCGCTCCGCGACCGGGCCGCCCGCGCCCGCCTCAACCTCGGAAAATTCTATTGGTTCAAGCGCAATAACCCTGAAGCCGCCAAGTTGATGGCCAACGCTTGCCGCAACCTCGCGCCCGAATCAGAAGCCGCCAAAGAGGCGGAAACTTTGCTCGCCGAGATCCAAGCGAACCCCACGCCGCCGAAGTCCGTCGCCGACCGTCTCCTCGGCGTCTACCCGCGTCCGCGGACGACCGCAGATCCCAAACCGACGGTCGTCGGCGAGGAACTCGACGTTCTCGGCTTCGGCAAGGGAGCACCGAAGTCTGCCACCGAACCGGAACGCCGCTGATGCGCTTTCTTCCTCTCCTCGCCGCCGTGCTCCTCGCAGGATGTTCCGCCTACCAGTTGGGTGGGCCGAAGCCGGCCTTCTCCCGGATCGAGGTGCTGCCGATTCGTAATGCCACGGCCCGTCCTGGGCTCCAGGCCATCTTTCAGGAAAAGCTCGTGGAAGACCTTGGCCGAGATCCCCGCATTAAAGTCGGCCCAGGCGGCGCCAAACTCGACGTCGAAGTCGTCACCTACCGCCGGGTCGGCCTGACGACCAAGTCGACCGATGCCTACAGCTTCTCGAGCTACCGTGTGACGATGGTAGCGCGCTGCACGCTCACCACCGACGGTGGCCAGAAACTCCTCTTCAAGGACCGTGAATTCACGTCGGTGGCAACGCTCCAACTCACGGGGGATTCCGCTTCCGAGGAACGCAGCCTCGCTCCGGGACTCTTGAGCGACCTCTCCACGCAAATTCGCGAAGCCGCTACCACCGCTTGGTAATATGCCCACCCCGGTCGTAGCTCCCTCTCTCCTCGCCGCCAACCACGGCGAATTCATCGCTGGTATCCGCACGATCGAAGAGGCTGGGCTGACGTGGGTGCACCTCGACATCATGGATGGGCATTTCGTGCCCAACATTAGTTTTGGCCCGCAGGTCGTCGCCGCTCTCCGTCCCCTCACGAAACTCCATTTTGATGTGCACCTGATGCTCACGCATCCGGACCGCTTTGTCGCTGCGTTTGCGCAAGCGGGCGCCGAGCGACTCACCGTGCATATCGAAGCTGAGCACGACATGGGCCAGACGCTGACGGCCATCAAAGCCGCTGGACTCAAGGCGGGCATCGCGATGAACCCTGATGGCGATCCCCGCCGGCTCTTACCTTACCTTGACGCGGTGGACCTCGTACTCTGCATGACTGTCTTTCCAGGCTTCGGCGGACAGGCCTTCATCCCGGCAGTCCTCGACAGCATCCGTTTCCTCGCGGCCGAACGGCGGACGCGCGGCCTCGACTTCCGCCTAGAAGTGGACGGTGGCGTCAACGCCGAGACGGGTCAGCGTTGCCGGGAGGCTGGGGCAGATACGCTCGTGGCCGGTACGGCGTTCTTCAAGGCGCCTGATCGGAAAGCTTTCGTCGCTGGGCTGACGGCTTAAGCCGCCGCGGGCGGTGAGGGGTCGGCACCCAACGTCTTCTCTTTCTGTAGACGGAGTTGCCCGCAGGCTGCATCGATGTCGTGGCCCTTCTCGCGGCGCAACGTGGCGGTGACGCCCAACGCACGGAGCTCTTTCACGAAACGATCTTGGCGGGTGATGGAAGGCCGCACCCAGGGTAGGCCCTCCACCGTGTTGTAAGGGATAAGGTTCACGTGCGCGTGCAAATCGCGGGCGATGACTGCGAGCTTACGGGCTTGATCGAGGGAATCGTTGATGTCCTCGATGAGGATAAACTCCAGGGTGAGCATGCGCCCGTGCGTACGGGCGAAAATCTTTGCTGCGGGGATGAGCTGCTCGAGCGGGTACTTGCGGTTCACCGGCATGATTTGTTCGCGCACCTCGTTGGTCGCACCGTGGAGGCTGATGGCGAGACGGAAACCGAGATCCTCCTCGGCCAGTTTAAGGATTTTTGGGACGACCCCGGAGGTGGAGATGGTGACGCGCCGAGCACCAAAGCCAAAGCCCCAGGGGGCGTTCACCGTCTTAAGGGCAGCCAGTAGGTTATCGTAGTTGGCGAGCGGCTCGCCCATGCCCATGACCACGATATTATCAAAAGATGCCAACCCCTCGGCGGCGCGGGTCGGGTCGGTTTGGTCCTCGATGCGGCACACCTGGACAAGTTGGGAGACGATTTCACCCACGGAGAGGTCGCGCTTCCAGCCCTCGAGCCCAGAGGCGCAAAACTTGCAGCCGTAGGCGCAGCCCACCTGAGTCGAGATACAGATCGTCCGGCGGGACTTATCCTGCCCCACGCCTTCCATCGGCGCCCGGATGATGACGGTCTCAATCAGGGACCCGTCACGGAGGCGTTGCAGGAGCTTTTGGGTGACGTCCGAGGCCGTTTTCTTGCCTAAAACCTCCGCACTATTAAAGTCGTAATTATCTGCCAGCCAAGACCTTAAGTCGGATGGAAGGTTAGTCATTACTTCGGCACTTTCGGCCCGCTTGGGGTAGAGCCAGGCGAAGACCTGACCGGCCCGGTAGCGGGGGTGGCCGGCCTCGGCGAGGCGGGCACCGAGGCTATCGGGCGTCTCTCCATGAATGGAGGGTTTTTCGGGCTTGAAAGCCATGGTTTAGCGCGGCGGCGTGGCTGGCAATCGAGCGGGGTCCGAGGCGGACCCGCCTTCCTGCTTGCAACTGCGATTTGTTATGCCCAAAACCATTTTTTGCAATGAGCAACAAGGCCCCCAACCCACAAGGTGGAAAAATCAACGCTCTGGAGAATACCAAGACCAAGGTATCCGAAGGACAGACCGGATTCTGCCTCCACCAAGCTTGGGGTATCGGTATTATCCGTGCCTTCGACGCTGCGACCAACCGCTTCACTGTCGACTTCCCTGAACAGGCCAAGAAAGGCCATGCCATGGATGCCGCTTTCTTCTCCGGAAAGATTGAAATCATCGAGCCCAGCTCCCTCATTGCCCAAGCCTATTCCGATGAAGGCAAGGCCAAGGTAGCGGTCCTCGTCTCCGACGACCCCGCAGGTCTCGTGAAGGCGCTCCTCGCCGAGCTCCCAACGGGCGAATGTTCCTCTTACGCCCTCGAAGCCAACCTCGAGCGCGTCCACTTCGCCTCCCTCGCCTCGGGCAAGGATCGCGCCGCTGCCTTCAAGGCCTGGTGGACCAAGGGTCGCGCCGCGCTCCGCAAGGACCGCGCCATTCTCATCCCCGAGCGCAAGGGTGGCAACTACGCCCTCCTCGAAGCCCCGGTCGACCTCGGTGAAGACCTCTTTGCCCAGTACGAACTCGCCCCGAATTTCGAGCGCAAGTTGGGCCTCCTCGAAGAACTCGCCGAGAGCTCTTCCGCCGAGACCCGTACGGCCGCCACCGAAGCCAACCTTGCTAAAGTTTCGAGCGACCTCGCCAAGGCCGTCGCTGGCCTGACGGGCTTACGTCGCTCGGCTAACCTCCCGAAGGTACTCTGTGCCATCTGGAACCGCGACAAGTTCTTCCGCACCGCGGTTGAAACCGTCGAAACCTTCAGCCCCACGGCCTCGGACATCATCGCTCTCTGCGACGAGAACGACCTCGCGAACGTGGCCCTGAGCATTCCGCACACGACCGAGAAAATTCGCAGCCTCCTCGACCTCGTCCGGGCGCATCACGGCGATAACTGGTCTGACCGGGCTTTCGACTTGCTCCGCAACCGCGACATCGGCGGCACCAAGAGCGGCTCCGCCAAGCTTGTATCGGAGTGTATCTCCTACCTCTGTGACGCAGGCCTCAGCGCCCACGTCGGCCAGCGCTTCGCACAGTGGCTCGAGACCCGCGAACTCCGTCCCCCAGTCATCATCTGGGTCATCAAGAACCGCGACTCCAAGAAGTACTCTGAAATCGTTGCCCCGCTGATCGTCCCGAGCTTCCTCGGTTCCATCCTCGCGAGCATCGACACCGAAGCCCTCGAATCGAATTCGACCGCCCGCATCCCGCTGGCCAACGAGCTCATCAAGGATAAGGCCCTCATCTCCGATATCATTGCGCCCGCCGGCGGAAAGCAGGCCGACAGCGAAACCATCTTCGACCTGGCTCGCATCATGTTGCGCAACCAAGGCTTCGACAAGATGACGAAGAACTCGCTCCTCGCGCGCCTCGCCAAGATTGAGCCGCATGTCCAGCGCCTCGTCCAGTCGCGTCAAGACGACTCCAATGTCGAAAAAGAACTGGTTGTTTCGAAGTCGAGCAAGGAAGCCCGCGAAGCTGAACTCGCCGACATCGTGCAGGTCAAGTTGCCAGCCGTGAAGGAAGCGATCCAGATTGCCAAGGAGCACGGTGACTTACGCGAGAACTCCGAGTACAAGATGGCCCGTCAGGATCACGATACCCTTGCCGGCCGTCGGGCTGAACTCGATGCGATGCTGAAGAAGACCCGCGTCACCGATTTCACGGAAGCCACCACCGCCCTCGTTTCGATTGGCTCGACCGTCAAGCTACTGCGCGATTCGGACAAGACCGAGATTACCTACGACATCCTCGGCGCCTGGGACGGCCAGCCCGAGCTGAACATCTTGGCTTACGTGTCCCCGCTGGCTAAGCAGTTCCTCAACCGCAAGTTGGAAGAGTCCTTCACGACCAACATCAACGGTAAGACCGAGAACTGGAAAATCCTCTCGATCCGCCGCTGGGTGGAAAAGAAGTAAGCTCCCGCCCGAGCGTCCCGACGAAGCCCCGGTTTTCCGGGGCTTCCTCTTTTGACATGGACGCGAAGGGCCTCCAAGGTGAGCCCATGCCCGACCCTTGGGAATCCCTGCGCCTGCTCGCCGACCCTACTAGGGCGCGGATACTCTTCCTCCTAGCCAAGGGCGAACTCTCCGTCGGTGAACTACAAGAAATCCTCGGCATGCGCCAATCGCGTATCTCGACGCACCTGTCGTTACTCCGTAAGGCCGGCCTGGCCGAGGACCGCCGCGACGGGAAGCACTCTTACTATTCCCTAGCACCGAACCTACCGAGCGGCGTGAGCCAGATTCTTGAGGCTGCGCTGGCCGCGACCGCCAAGGACGCCACGACCTTGGCCGATCAGCGTGCGTTCAAGCGGCTCGCCGAAAAGCGGCGCCGCAAGTCGGAGCAACACTTCAACCTCGTGGCCGACCGTCTCGGCCGGAACTACTGCCCCGGTCGCTCCTGGGAGTCGATTGGCCAAATGCTCCTGCTCTTGACC
>CAIYAN010000034.1 GCA_903924185.1 uncultured Opitutia bacterium
GTATTAGCGGCCTCGAGTTGCAACTGCTTGGCTTCGGCTTCGAGTTCGCGAATCTTGTTGTTGCGCTCAGAGAGGCGAGCGGTCGAGCGGGCGGCCTCCAAGGCAGCCTGTCGTTCGAGCTTAGCGCGCTCATCTTCCAAGGCGGCCGCTTCGGCGGAGGCCTTCGCCAAACGGAGGGCGCGTTCGGCGGAAAGCTTGGCGGTCTCGGCGTTCAGGGGAGCGAGCTCTTCGGTGCGCTTGGCTTCAGCCAGGGCGACCTCGGCGTCGATACGGGCCTTCTCGGTGCGCATGCGGTCGGCTTCCTTCATCGCGGCCTTCTGCTCGGGGGAGATTTCTTCGCGGTTGATACCGGGACCAGGCGCGACGGTCGTGGCGCCAGGCTGAGCGGTCGGTAGGCCGCCCGTAGCCGGGGCGGCGGGCGTGCCGCCCGTGGCGGGAGCCGCGGGAGCGCCCGCTGGCGTGGCACCAGCTGGGACGACGATGACGCGGCGGGTGGTCTGCTGCGCGAGCACCGGAGCGGTGACCAAGGCGGCCAGCGCGAGGAGACGGAAGGTGGAGGTGAGGTTCATAGTGAGAATAGGATTTTTGTTATTAATAAAAGAAATTAGCGAATGACGTATTCGATGGTCGGGTCGTACATCCACCAGAGGTCACAAGGGCCAGCCGGGGCAATCTCCTGCTGGACGCGGCCCGTCGCCGGGTTCGTGTCGCCAAAGCCCGTCAATGGTAACGGCGCCGGTGCGGGCGTTGCGCCCGCAGTGGTAAAGCTGTTTTCGTTCATGCGCTCAACGACATCCGTCACCCACTTACGCTGGACCGCTTCGTCGCCATGGACTTTCCAGTCACCGGTGACAGTGGCCTTATACATGTCTTTAATGAAGTCATCGAGCGGGACGCCAATGCGGGCGGCGACCTTGATAAAAATACGCTCGCACCAGACTTTACTCCACTTGAGCTGCTCCTGCATCTGGGTCATGTTACCGCTAACACCCGTCGAAGCTTGGTGATGGAGAACCAGGGTCTGCGGGTAGACAAAGGAGCGCTTGGCCAGCGTGGTGACGATCGCCGCCATCGAGGCGCAATAACCCTTCACGACCACATAAACAGGGGCCTTCGAGGTTTCCATGGCCTGCAAGATCATGTAACCAGACATCACCGAGCCGCCCGGAGAGCGGTCGATGACGATGAAGATCGGGGCCTCCGAATTCTGGGCGTTGAAGAAGGCAATACGGTCGCACACCGAGCGAGCGAGGGCGTCGTTGACGACGCCATTGAACGGGATGCGGCGGTCGCTAATTTGCAGGACGCCATCAATCAGCGGGTCCTGCGGGTAAGTCATCTTGGCCTGAGTGGCGACTTCGGAGGTCTTCTGCTGGAGGCGGGCAATGGCCGCCACCGACGAGACCTTGGCGTAATCCAGCGTGACCTGAGCCAGGGCGAGCTTGGCTTCGGCTTCGAGTTCGGCGCGGGCGCGATCTTTATCGGCGGCAGCGGCGGAAGCGCGGGCATAAGCGACGGAGGACTCCAACCCTAAGCGGGCGCGTTCGGCTTCCTGGCCGGCAGCGGCTGCCTCGGCGCGGGCGGCACGGACTTGGGCTTCGGCCTCCAGCTTACGCATCTCCAAGCTGTCAGGGAGATTGGCCAAGCGACGCGTCGACGCGGCGAGGTCAAGCCGGGCCCGGATGACTTCGGCTTCGACCTCGGCCTTGATCGTCTCGGGAGACTTACGGGTGGGCGACTGCTGCGCAGGGAGCGCGGCGGTCAGAAACAAAAGGGTAAGGACCAGGCGGGGCATGGGAGGGGAAGGTTCTTTTTGTCAGATAAATGGTTCCCTTGAAGCCCTATTTTAGCAAATCTACTCACATGAATGCCGATGACCCCATCCACCTGCACAACCGCCACACCGGTGGTGAAGAGATCGAGAAGGTCTATGGCGAGGCGTGGTTAAAGCGTATTTACGGCAATCCCCTCGGGCAATTGACGCTCCACGCCGCGGCAAAACGGTCGTTTGTCTCCAAATTCTATGGATGGACTGCCGACCGACCAAGCAGTGCCAAACGAGTGAAACCCTTCATTCGCGACTTCGGCTTGGATGTGAGCGAGTTCGCCGACCCGAATCCAGACTCCTATAAGACATTCAACGAATTCTTCTACCGGAAGCTCAAGCCCTCCGCACGTCCGGTCGACCCTCGTCCAGAGATGGCGGTCTTGCCCGCCGATGGGCGTCACTTAGGTTTCCAAGATGCAAGCTCGGTGAAAGGGATTTTTGCGAAAGGCCAAACCTTCGACATCCCTGCCCTCGTCGGCGACCGCGCCCTCGGCGAACGCTATCTTAAAGGCACGGTGGTCTGCTCCCGCCTCTGCCCGGTCGACTATCACCGCTTCCACTTCCCTGTCGCGGGAACGCCCGGCGAAGCGGTGCTCACCAATGGCTGGCTTTATTCAGTCAACCCGATCGCCCTCCGCCGTAACGTTGCCTACCTCTGGGAAAATAAACGCCAACGCGTAACGCTCGATGCCGGCCCCTTCGGGCTCGTGACGATTGTCGCGATCGGTGCCACGAACGTCGGGACCATCATTGAAACCTATCGCCCGGGTGTACCCGTCGCGAAGGGTGACGAAAAAGGCTACTTCCGCTTTGGCGGTTCCTTCTTAGCGACGCTCTTCGAGCCGGGCCGCATCCGTCTTGAGGCTGACCTCATCCAAGCGGGCGAATCCGGCGTCGAACTCTACGCCAAAGTCGGGTCTCCGCTGGGTCGACTCGCCTAAGCCCTCGCAAAGCGCTTGCCAGCAGGGCCCAAGGTGCAAACCTTACCGCCCACAGGAACGCTCGGGTGGTGGAATGGCAGACACACCAGATTTAGGTTCTGGCGCCGCAAGGTGTGCGGGTTCGACCCCCGCCCCGAGCACCCTGTGACCAAGTAAAGTTACTTCTTAGCCTTCGCCTTCGGCGTACCGGCGCCTTCGGCCTTGAGCTTAGTGACGGTCACGGGCTCCGGCTTCACGCCGGTGAAGGTGGCCTGCTCGGCTTGGATGAGTTCCGTCGAGACGATGGCACCCTGCGAAATAAGGAAGCGATACTTGAGCGAGAGGGTCTCGCCTTTCTTCAGCGCGGCGCGAGGGTAAGCGCCAAAGCGCGCATAGTCGCGGTAGGCGGACCACCTGGTGCCACGGGGGTTCGTCGGGGCGTCGATCTGCACGACGCCATAGCTCTTCTCGCCCAAGGTGTAGTTCATACCAACCCAAGGGTAATCGAGGTCCTTATGCGGCAGGGGCTTCGCGACGGGAAAGAAGTAATCCGTCTTAGACGCATCGACTTCCTGCGGGGCACGGTAATGGACGCCGCCATGCTCAGGGTCGGCTTCGAGCTGCAGATCGCCCGCCTCGGCTTTGACGGTGGTCAAGAAATCCACGCGCAGGAAACCCGGGGCGGCCATCGGGCTAAGTTCCATCGTGCGTTCTTCGGAGAGGATCAGCAGGCCTTTCTTATCGTTCCAGTTGATGAGCGAAACGAGCTTAGCTCGGCCGTTCGCGGCGGTCTGTTCCTTGAAGGCCGTGTGAACCTGGCGGCCCGAGCCCATCGACCAGAGGTCGAGCTTCTGCTGCTCGAAGCCAATGCGCATCCAACCGAAGAAGATGCCGCGATGGTGCGTATACGTGCCGCCCGGGCCCTTGGTGATCGCCTGGCCGGTGGTCGGGTCGACGATGCGAAGGTATGGCTTGTAAGTCTCGTTCGCACGCACGGGCGTGGAGACGTCGTTCGCGATGAGGTAAGCGGCCACGGTCTTACCACCAATCTGCACCTCGACGGCGCCTTCAACGGGCTTAAGCGTCACTTCGGGTCCCGGCGGGGTCTGGGCAAAGCCAGCGGCAGCGAGGAGGAGGCAAGCGAACGGGGCGAGGCGCATGCGGGAACCTTGTACGCGCAGCCGGCAGAGGGCAAGGCTAGGTCGGCACGCAGTGCCGACCTAGCCACGATACCAATACCCTTCACTCCACAATCAACACGCCACGCATGATCTGCGCGTGGCCAGGGAAGGTACAGAGGTACGGATAGCGACCAGGGACCTTCGGGGCGTCGAAGAAGACGATGGTCTTCTTGCCCGCGTCGAGCAGGCGGGTGTGACAAAGGATGTCCGTGGTTTCCGGGACGTAATGCCGGAAATAGGCATCGGGCTCCGAGGCCATCTTGGCCGAGAGGAGCGTGACCGTCTCCAAGGCGTCAGGCTTCGTGAGCACCCAGTTATGCGGCATGCTGTCCGGGTTGACGACCGTGAGCGCCACGCCCTTCCCTGCCTTGACGCGTAATTCTTTCTGGGCGAACTGCAACCCAGTCGCGGCCTCCAAAGTTATCTCTTGCGGGGGCGTACCGCAGACTTCTGTTTCCCAACGGACGGACCGCATCTGCGTCGAGGCTGCGGGCACAAGTGCAGCGTGCGCATGGGTGGCCTTCGGGATCGCGGTGTACCCAGGGAAGTCGGTAAACGGTGCGGCCAAAGCATGGGCGCTGAGGAAGATGTCCGTTGAGCGTTGCGCGGCCAGCCGCACGCTGAGGTGTACTTGATGAGCGATGGTGAGCTGCGTGATTTCTAGGAAGAGCGAGCGGCCATCGGCCAACACGTGCGCACTGCGGACCGCCAAGGGGTCGTGCCCAACGACGCCAGGATGGGCGACGGAGAATTCCGGCGAGCCATAGGCCGCGGCATATCGGTAGTTCCAACATTGAGCGAAGTGCCCAGCAGCCTGAGTAGCCACTGACGCGTCGAGCTTTTCATTAAAGCGCAGGAGTACGCCGTTGTCGCGGACTTCGTGGCCGACGAGGACGGGTGCGCCTCCGACGTGACGGACGCGCTGAAGGCAACCGTCGTCCGTGGTGTAGGTCTGCCAGCCAGCGATACCGCTGACATACAGATGCCCGTCCTTCGGATTGAACCGTCCTTGCTGTGAGCCGGAGATGAAGTCAGCCGCGATGCGCTGCGCGGCGCCTTGCCACTGTCCGGCGACGTTCTGGCGCGTGACGATGAGGGCTGACCCGGCGCCGAACGAGAGGTGCACAAGATTGCCCGCCCCGCGTAAGGCCGGCCAAGCGGACTCCGAAAGGAAGACCTGGCCCGCGCTAGAATTATCTTCACCGCGCGGGAGGTAGATCAAGGGAGCCTTCGGGGCGGCGCCGTTCTTCGGACCGCCGTAACCAAAGTGCACCCCGCGATCCTTGCCAACCTCGACCTGGACAATCGCCGACGCCGGCGTCCAATTGCCTTCTTGCAGGCTGGAGGTGAAGAACCGTCCATCGGCCGACATCCCCGTACCGTTCGGATTACGCAGGCCCGTCGCGAGGACTTCCACGCCCTGGCGACCGCTGAGACGGAGCATGCCTTGGTTACCCGAAGAGGTGTAGAAGTTGCCACGGGCATCTGCCTCGAGACCGATGACGTAATCATGGCCGCCGTTGGAGGTCGCATAGCCATTCGTCACGCACTCATAGAAGTCCGCTTCATCGTCACCATTGAGGTCATGCAGGCGCGTGACCTGATCGCGACCCAGCACGTAGAGTCGGCCATCGATGATCCGCACGCCCAGGGGTTGGTGTAGGCCCGTCGCGAAGCGCTTCCAACGGACGTTCTTTAGGTCGGTGTCGAGTCCACGCACGAGCCAGACCTCGCCGGTCATCGTGCAGACCGCCGCCGTACCATCGGCGAAAAAGTCCAAGCCGCTCAAGAACATGAGCGCACCGTAAGGATTCTGGAACGGCACGGTGATGGTGTCGGTCGCAAAGGGCTTCCCCTGCCCGACCGCGCCCTTCGTCTCGATCCACTGCGGCCACTGCGCTGGCCCGCCCTTGGTGAGGAGCGCGAGCTTCGCCGCATCCTGCGGTCCGCTCCAAGCCGTGGTGAGCACAGCCTTACCGCCTTGAGTATAGCTAAAGATCGTCTGCGTGCCGTGACGGTAAAACCCGTGATAGACGGCATCCTTCACTGGTTCACCGAGCGCTTGCTTGCGCACGACCGTACCCAAGAGACGGCCGCCGTCGTTGAAGCCGTGGCGCATCTCGCCCAACTGCACGAAGCCACCCTTCCACTCGAGCGGGAACGATAAGGTCACGGGATCAAAGCACGCACTACGATCGCCTTCATGCACCGCCACCGCCTTGGGGATGGTGAGTCCTTCTCCACGGAAGACGCCGCTGAACAGCGAGCCCTTATCCGCCTGCTCCCAGCGCTTGTCGCGCCAAGTGACCTGGTCGTTCTGGTTGCCTTGGTGACCATAGCGCCCGGCGTCGAGGCCGGGATATTCTGGCAACAACGCTGGCAGCGGCTTCCCGCCGAACGCCAAGGCCTGCTTGGTATAGAAGTCGTAGATCCGGTCGCGATTGACGTAGGCCTTCCAGAGACGCGTCTCGTCGGGATGTAACGGCGGCAACGTGTAACGGAAATCTGCGGGCGTGGGCGCAGCCGCGGCGGCCGCCGCAGATAATTGGTCATCAAAGTTCCAATTACCCAAAGTGTCTTGATCACGCTTAAGGCGTGGCATTGGCTGGGCGGACTTTTCCGGTGGTAGCTCACCCCGCGACAGGCGCACGTCATCCACGAGTCCATCGCAACCGACGGTGCCATCTACCAGCCGACCGAAGGCCAACTTCTCTTCGGCCGCGGCAGGTCGGACCTTTTCCGCTGCGATGGGTTTATCCAAGACGAGTTCGCCGTCGATCCAGACGCGGACACGCTCCGTGCCAATAGCGGCTACATAATCGTGCCACTTCCCATCGGTCACGACGCGGCCGGTGGGGAATTCGCCACCCCGTCCCGGAATGTATAAACCAAAGGCACCCGTGCCGCGGTCCGTCTTCAGCTCCCAATGACCGAGGTCGGGCTTATTGTTACAAGCCACGATGACATTGTAGTTGGCCTTACCGTCCA
>CAIYAN010000035.1 GCA_903924185.1 uncultured Opitutia bacterium
ACATGGATGCGACCAACGTCGGAGGGATCCATCCGCTCCGAAGGCTCCGCCTGCATGAGCACGCGATAGGTGCGACCCGAACGGTTGAAGTCATTAACGTAGGCGGCCCCGATGGTCGCCTGAAGGGCTTCGTAGATCTCCGGCAGGGGCACGCCCAAGGTCATGGCCCGCACCTCGTCCACTTCCGCCGCATACTGCGGCACCGTCGTACGCAGGAAGGAGCGCAACCCCACGATGAGCGGCTTCCCGTCCTTGGTCTCTTTGGCGAGGGCCGCAATCAGTTCGTCCGTCACCTTGCCCAAGCGCACGGGATCGTCGTCGTCACGTGCCTGTAGGTAGAATTCAAAGCCGCCCGCGGTCCCAATGCCACGAATGGGCGGTGGGTTGACGATGAAGCACATGCCTTCGGTGGCGTGGGCCGTCGAAGCCATGAGGACACCGGTGAGCTGTTCGGCTCCCATGTCACGCTTCGACCAGTCCTTCAACGGCAAGAAGATGGTTCCGGCATTAGTCTTTTCGCCACCGCCGATTAGGTCGAAGCCGCTAATGGCGAAAGCATGAAAAACGGCCGGCTTCTCCGCGGGCGCCTGGAGTAAAGACGGGACGATTTTCGTCATGTAGTCTCGTGTCCGCGTGACGCTGGCGCCATCGGGTAAGCTAACTGAAGCGAGCACGTACCCTTGGTCCTCGGCCGGCAAGAAGCCGCGCGGACGTTCCCAGAGGAGTACGGCGTTGGCGCCGAGGACACCCACGAAGATGAGCCCCGCGGTCCGGGGGTGCTCCAAGAGCCAGCGGACGGTGCGACCATGCCAAGCGGCCAAGGACTGAAACCCACGGTCGAACCAAGCCAAGAAGCCTGCGGTCGGCGCATGGGTACGGGGCTTTAAAATCATCGCGCAGAGCGCGGGCGTGAGCGTCAAGGCCACGAAGCCTGAAATAATCACCGCAATCGAGACGGTCACGGCGAACTGGCGGTAGAGCGTCCCAGCGATACCACCGAGGAAGGCTACGGGCAGGAAGACGGACACGAGGACCAAAACGATCGCGACGATGGCACCCGAAACTTCATGCACCGAAGCCAAGGCGGCCTCGAACGGGCTAAGGCCCTTCTCTTCCATGAGACGCTCGACGTTCTCGAGCACGACGATAGCGTCATCAACGACGATACCGATGGCGATGACCATCGCAAAGAGGGTCAAAGTATTGATGCCAAAACCAAAGACCCAGAGGCCGGCGAAGGTACCAACCAGCGAAACAGGGACAGCGATAATCGGAATCAACGTCGCACGCCAGCTGCCCAAGAAAAGGAAAACGACGAGAATGACCAGGAGCCCCGCCTCAAAGAGCGTCTGCACGACCTCACGGATCGAGGCCGCCACGAAGAGCGTCGTGTCGAAGGGGATTTCGTAGTCAATGCCGGCCGGGAAACGCTTCGAGAGTTCCGCCACCCGGGCTTTCACCGCAGCCGCGACGTCCAGGGCGTTAGCCCCGGGAGCGAGGAAGACGCGCGTACCAACCGCAATCTGATTATCGAGACTGGCACGCTGTTCGTAGCTCTGCGCACCTAATTCGACCGTGGCGACGTCCCGTAGGCGGAGCACGCCCTTAGCCCCGTCGGCACGGAGCAAGATATTGCCGAACTGCTCCGGGGTGGCGAGACGGCTCGCCGTAATGATAGGAATGACGATGGCCTGGCCGTCAGCGGAAGGTTCCTGGCCGAGGCGACCGGCGGCGTATTGGTTATTCGAAACACGAATCGCTCGGGCCACGTCGCCGGGGGTCACACCCAGTTGGGCCATCTTGTCTGGGCGCAGCCAGACGCGCATCGAGTAATCACGGGCCCCAAAGATACCCGCATCACTGACGCCGGGGACGCGCTTGATTTCTTCGACGATATTAACCGAGGCGTAATTGCTCAGGAAAACTGAGTCACGACTGCCGTCCTTCGAGATAATCGAAATCGACATCAGGATGTCGTTGGTGCGCTTCTTCACGACCACCCCCAGGCGGCGAGCTTCCTCGGGGAGACGGGGTTCGGCGATCTTGACGCGGTTCGTCAAGTTGATGACCGCAAGGTCCGGATCCGTGCCCGGCTCGAAGGTGACGGTAATCGTCAGTAGTCCGTTCGAGGAGGAGTTGGATGAGAAGTAGAGCAGGTTATCGGTACCATTGATCTCATCTTCGATCGGCGCAGCGACCGTACGCATCAAGGTCTCCGCCGAGGCGCCAGGATAGGAAATGGCGATGGTCGCGGTCGGCGGGGCGATTTGCGGGTACTGCGCAACGGGTAGCAAACGGAACGTCAACAGGCCCGCCATCACGACGATTAACGAGAGGACGGTCCCAAAGATGGGCCGACGGATAAAGAATTCCCAGGACATCGGCGTTACTTAGCGACGGGAGCGCGCGGGGCGAGCAGAGCGCCGGGGCGAATCTTTACGAGGTTATCCAGAATGACGCGGTCGCCAGACTTTAAGCCGCCAGAGACAACCGCCAAGGGACCGATGATGACTTCGATCTGGACGGGGCGCATCGTAGCCACATTGCCCTCACCGAGGATGTAAACAAAGCGACCCTGAGCCGACTGCAGGAGCGAGGAGGTCGGCACCGTGACGGCGCCTTCGAGGGGCTTACCCTCGAGCCGGAGTCGGACGAACTGTCCGGGCAGCAGTTGGTTCCCAGCGTTCGGGAACTCGGCCCGCATCTGAATCGTGCCTAGGCGGGCTTCCACCTGCGCGGAGACGAAGTTGACCTTACCGACGACCGGCAGTGGCTGACCGACACGATCAAGGACTTCGACCTTAGCGCGGGTCGCCTGGGCGGCGTCGCCTTGAAAGAGACGTGCGAAGTCTTGCTCCGAAACACCGCAGCGTGCCCAGACCTGCTCGCGCTGCACTACCGTGGTCAAAAGGCCATCAGCCCCTGGGCTGACGAGCGAACCCTCGGAACGGGCGAGGCGGCCCGTGTAACCCGCAATGGGCGCACGGACTTCACAATAGGAAAGGTCCAACTCCGCGCCACGCACTTTGGCGGCAGCGACATCCCGGGCAAAGCGCGCCGCCATGGCGACGGCCCCGGCGTCGGCGGCTTCCTTCGGGCTCGTCGCCCGCTGTCCGAGCAACTTATCTTGGCGAGTCGACTCGGCCTCGAACTGCTCAAACTTAGCCTGCTCCTGTGCGAGCTGGGCCTTAGCCAAAGCCAAGGCGACCTCATAGGTCGCTGGATCGATCTTAAAGAGTAGGTCGCCGGCTTTCACAAGAGCGCCTTCTTGGTAAGATTGGGCCAGCAGGATACCGGTCACCCGGGCGCGGACCTCGACTTCGCGGGTACCCTCGACTTGGGCGGTTACCTCAACCGTCTGGGGAAAGGGACGGACTTCGATCACCTGCGTATTGACCGGTAAGGGGGGCATCGGCGGGGCCGCCACCGGCTTACAACCAGAGACGAACGATCCAAGGGCAGCCAAGAGAAGGACCTCGACACGCAAAGTTTTACATACAGACATGTATGTAAAGGTATCTAGACCACCATGGCTCGCAAGACGAAAGCAGAAGCGGAACAAACTCGTCACCGCATCATCACCTGTAGCCGACAGGTATTCAGCCGGGCCGGCGTGACCAACACCTCCTTGGAAGAGATCGCCCATGAGGCGGGTGTGACGCGCGGTGCGGTCTACTGGCACTTCAAGAACAAGGCCGATCTCTTCCTCGCGGTGCGCGCCGAAACGGGACGTTTACTTAAACTCGAACGCACGGGACCAGGCGATGCGTTACAACGCCTCGAACGCGGCCTGCTCGTGGCCTTACGTCGACTCGAAGACGACGCCGAGGCGCGCGCGGCGTATGAAGTGATGCTTTGGAAGTGCGAGTATGTCGGCGAATTCTCCGCGGTGCGTGACGACTTAATGGGTGCGGGTGCCGCCTTCCTGGCCGACACCTTGCACCTTTACCAAGAAGCGAAGGCGTCCAAATTACTCCCCCTCTGGCTAGACCCCGAGGTCGCCGCTCTCGAGACGCTCTGCTTTTACACCGGGCTTCTGAAAATCTGGCTGGCAGATCCGACGGGTAAACTTTTCCGACGTCAGGCCGCCGCGGCGATCACGCAACATGTGCGCAGCCGCCGAGCGGGCACGCTTAGAAGCGCCAGCGCGAAGCGTAGCTGAATAAGGCCCCTGGAGCGAGGTCGTACGTCGATTCTACGCCACCGAGATCCCGACGGGCCCGGGCGCGGAAAGCCCAACCAATCGTCAACTCGTCGCTGCGGTCGACCCCCGTGCGCCGTAGCCCGAAGACGGCGGCGACTCGTTCACTTTCATAGGCCTGCGCGAGCCCGCCGAGATCTGCCAAGCGGGCCTCCTCCTGTTGGAACGCCAAAGTCAGCGAAGCGCGCCAATCCTTATCGATGCGACGCTCGAGGACCAGAGACTTTCGGCCAGTCCCGAGAGACCACTCCGGTGCGAACTGCCAGCGAAAGGTCGGGACGACCAACACCATCGGAGAACGAACGGCGCGGGACTCCGCTAGAAAAAGATAACCGAGCGTCCAGGTTTCGGAGACACGCCAGTCGGCACCATAAAGAGCCTGCACGGTCAACGCATCGCCGAGGGATGCCCCGGTCGCGGCGTCGGCATTGAGCTGAAGCACGGCGTAGCGGGTCCGCCCAGCCTCGTTCGCAGCGTAACCGCTTAGGTTCAAAGAGAAGCCGCGGACCGCAGCGAAGTCCACGGGGGCATTCGTCCAATCATGCCGAACCTCCGCCGCGCGGAAGCCCCAATCATAACGCCAAGTGCCGAGCTGGGTTAGGGCAAAGTTGCCCGTGACCTCCAGGCCAGTCGAGCGGTCCTGCGCCTCACTGGAGCCAGACGCGGTCGCGGCCGTCAGACGAACGTTGATGCCCTCAAAGCCCGGCCGTGGCCGGGGGGCTTCGGCTTGGACCCAAGCGAAGACCAACAGGGGCAGGAGGCTTTTCGTCATGGGAGTAACTTTAGCGGCTATCGCCCGAAGTCAAACGCACGGATGGTTGACCCTGCTCGTTCCCCCGATATCCCCTACCCTATGAGGACCCTCCCCTGCCTCCTGCTACTCGCTGCAGGAATCCTCTACGCCGAGGATCCGCTGACGGTCCCACAGACTCCACCCATCGTCTACCCGCAACCGGTCGGGAAATGCTTCATCCTGCGTATCGATAGCCGTCGCTATGAGTTGGATAACTTATTTAAGGACCCCGTCGCCCGGCTCTTAGGTAGCGCCAACTACGTCCAGACCAAGGCCCTCTACGATGCGTTAAAGCGGGTGATCGCCGAGCGAGCACCGATTGAAGGGGCCGTCACGCGAGCGCAGGCCTTGGTCAACCTCTACACCACCAAGGTTGAGAAAAGCCGGGCCAACCTCGACAGCCTCAAACAGCTGCGGAATACTTACCGTTCCAGCGATAAGGTCGACCTGCAGGAACTCCTCCGGATGGACACCGCGATTACCAATGAGACGCTCAACCTCGCCCGGTACGAAGACCTCGAAGAAAAAGCGCAGCTCAAACTCGTCGAGACCCAAAAGGCCGTCGCGCCTTACAACGAGAAGGTCCAACTCGCGCAGGACAAATACATTGCCGCCTTGAAGGACTACGAACGCACCCTGGGCGATATCCGCACCATCGCCATCGCCAACGGTAAGGCACTGTAAGGGGCGGACGCGGCAAGGTCTAGCGGGGGTGCCCGCTGCAAGGAGAGGGAGTTTTAAACCTACCAAGACCCGAAATCAGGCACTTTCAGCCACCAAACTTGGCCTATTGTGACTATTTGCGGTATTTTCATGCCGACCCTTGACACCCCCGTGAGATCGGCGAATAGTTCGACCAGTCAATTTCAACTCAGGTAACGCCTCCCTTATAAAGGACGCCACAAGTCGCGAGGGCGACTAACGGAACTAGGATTAACAACTCTCCGTACCCGACCCCAGAGCTCCGTAGCTAGAGCTCTGGAACACTTTGTCCGGAAAACCGCCCCCTCCCCGATTGCGGGGAGGCGAGTGCGGAAAGGATTCAGGGCTTGGGGTGTAACGCAATTTTCCAATAGAAAGTGCGCCCCTCATGAGACCCCTCTTCCTGTTGGCGTGGTCCGCTTTCACGAGCGTGCTCTGCGCACAGACGCCCGTCACCCATGACGTCGTGGTCTACGGGGATTCCGCCGCCGCCGTTGCCGCCGCGATCCAAGCGAAACGCCAGGGCTTAGATGTGGTCCTCGTCAACTCCACTGATTTCCTCGGCGGCATGACTTGTAGCGGGTTATCCGCGAGCGATATCTTCCACCGCGACGCGGTCGGTGGCGTGGCCCGGGAACTCTACGGCCGGATTGGCCAACACTACGGCAAGGCCTACGTCGATTACTTCGAGCCCCATGTGGCGCAGGCCGCGATGGATGGGATGGTCAAGGACGCGGGGGTAAAAGTCTTCCTTAACGAACAGCTCGATCGCAGCGCCGGTGGCGTGAGCAAAGAAGGGGTCCAACTAAAATCTTTCCGAACGCTCTCCGGCAAAGTCTTTGTCGCCAAGGTCTTCATCGATGCGAGCTACGTGGGCGACCTCATGGCCGCAGCGGGAGTCTCTTACGCGGTCGGGCGTGAGCCGAATACGCTTTTCACCGAGACCCTGAATGGAGCGCAACGCGGCGACAATAAGCCCCGCAAACACTATACGCAGAAGGATAAAGACCACTTCATTAAGGATATTGATCCTTACATCAAAGCCGGCGACCCAGCGAGCGGTCTACTGCCTTTCGTCTTCGCGGAAGATCCGGTAACAGGCGAAGGCGACCGCCGGATCCAAGCCTACAACTACCGTCTCTGCGTCACGACAGACCCGGCCAACCGCTTGCCCTTCACCAAACCTGAGGGCTACCGCGAACTCGACCACGAGATGCTTCTGCGCAACCTCGAAGCCGGCGACGTCCGCTTCCCTGCCCTCCTCCATAAGTTACCCAACGGGAAAACCGACTGGAACTCCATGCATGCCGTGGGCACGGACTATGTGGGCGCCAACTGGGCCTACCCCGAAGCCGACTACGCAACGCGGCAGAAAATCGAGCAAGCCCACGAGCTCTATATTCGCGGCCACCTCTGGACGCTAGCGAACCATCCACGGGTCCCGTTGGAGATCCGCACCCAGGCCGCCGCCTATGGACTTTGTAAAGACGAGTTCCCGACCCGCGGTGGCTTCTCGCCCATGATTTATATTCGCGAGGCCCGGCGCCTACAAGGGGCTTACGTGATGACCGAACTGGACTGCAAAGGAAAGCGCACGCCAGACGACCCGGTCGCCCTGGCGAGCTTTGGCTTGGACTCGCATGCCGTCCGCTACTTCGTCACGAAACGCGGCTTCTTGGAGCGTGATGGCGTTATCTGGAACGTGCCGCCGCGGCCCTATGGCGTTTCCTACCGCAGCCTGACGCCTAAGGCCGAAGAGTGCACCAATCTGTTGGTGCCGGTCTGCCTCTCCGCCACCCACGCGGCCCATGGCTCCATTCGCATGGAGCCAGTCTTCATGCAACTGGGACAGGCCGCCGCAATGGCCGCCGGGATCGCCATCAAACAAGGCACGAGCGTCCAGGCAGTACCTTACGCACAGATCCGCGACCTCCTGACGGCAGCCAAACTTCCCGTGCAATGGACCGCGCCGCCCGCCACCAAGGCCACGCCTGCTAAAAAATAAAGGGAAAGGAGTTTTTGACAAAGTCCAAATCTCGGCTTCGCTCCCCTCAGATGCGAGACCCCGAAGACACCCTGCGCCAACATGACCTCCCGGTCACGGCCCAGCGTGTCTCCGTCCTGCGTGCCGTTTCCCACCACCCTCACGCGACGGCCGATATGCTCGCCGAGGAGGTCCGTGCTGAACTCGGCTCTATCTCCCGCCAGTCCGTCTATAACGTCCTGAACGTGCTCACCGATAAGGGCATCATTCGTCGCATCCAGCCGGCCGAGTCCGCCGCGCTCTACGAAGACCGTATCGGCGATAACCATCACCACCTCGTCTGTCGCACCTGCGGCAAGACTGAAGATGTTTGCTGTGCCGTCGGCGAAGCCCCTTGCCTCACTGCACAATCGCATCACGGGTTTAAGATCGATGAAGCCGAAGTGATTTACTGGGGCACCTGCCCCGCCTGCCAGAAGAAGAAACGCTAACCTTTCCCCTATACTCCAACCCCTACCCCTATCCCCCAATTCCCCTCCCTACCATGTCCGATATCTCCAAATGCCCCGTCATGGGCCACCTGGCTCCACAAAACCGCCACACCGCCGCCGCTGCGATGAGCAATGGCGATTGGTGGCCCAATCAGCTCAACCTGAACATCCTCCGTCAGAACTCCGCAAAGAGCGACCCGCTGGCACCAGGTTTTAACTACGCTGAAGAATTCAAGAAGCTCGACCTCGAAGCCCTGCGTAAAGATCTCGCCGCGCTGATGACGGACTCGCAGGAATGGTGGCCCGCCGACTACGGTCACTACGGCCCCTTCTTCATCCGTATGGCTTGGCACAGTGCAGGTACCTACCGTGTGACCGATGGTCGTGGTGGTGCTGGCTACGGCACATTGCGCTTCGCCCCGCTGAACAGCTGGCCCGATAACGCCAACCTCGACAAGGCCCGACGTCTGCTCTGGCCGCTCAAGCAGAAGTACGGCCAGAAGATTTCCTGGGCCGACCTCATGGTCCTCACCGGCAACGTCGCCCTCGAAACCATGGGCTTCAAGACCTTCGGCTTCGCCGGCGGCCGTCCCGACGTTTGGGAACCACAGGAAGATATCTACTGGGGTCCAGAAACGGAATGGCTCGGCGACAAGCGCTATACTGGCGATCGGCAGCTCGCCGACCCGCTCGGCGCCGTCCAGATGGGCCTAATCTACGTCAACCCCCAAGGCCCCAACGGCAAGCCGGACCCGCTCGCCTCGGCCCGCGATATCCGCGAGACGTTCGCGCGCATGGCCATGAACGATGAAGAGACCGTCGCGCTCATCGCCGGCGGACACACCTTCGGCAAGGCCCACGGCGCCGCCACGCCGGACGGCCACGTCGGTCCAGAACCCGAAGGCGCCCCGCTCGAAGAGATGGGCCTCGGCTGGAAGAACTCCTTCGGAAAAGGCCATGGCGCCGACACGATTACCAGCGGCCTCGAAGGTGCCTGGTCGAGCACTCCAACCCGCTGGTCGAATGAATACCTCAAGAACCTTTGGAACTACGAATGGGAACTCACCCAGTCCCCAGCCGGCGCCCACCAGTGGACGCCCAAGGG
>CAIYAN010000036.1 GCA_903924185.1 uncultured Opitutia bacterium
GCCCCCGCGCATGAGTAACTGCACGGGCAAGCCGTTGAAAACATTACGCACCAACTCAGGGTCGCGCGCCTCCATCACCACCGCACGGGCATCGGTATAAAAGCCGACCACGCCGTAACGCAAGTCTCCGCCGACGCGCATGAGGACCCCTTCGACAGATTCGCGGATTCGCTCTTGGCGGGTCAGTTTTCCATCGGAGCCAGCATCCTTCAGCTTCATGCTCGGCGAAAGGTCGGCCACGAAGATCAAGCGCGCGGGTGTCTTCGCGGAGGGCTTCTTCCCGTCCTGCTCCGCAAAGTGTAAATCAACCATCACCGCTAAGCCCCAGGCGAAAGCCGCAAACGCCAACGGTCGGAGCCAAGGCACCAGCCGGGTCCACGCCCGGGCTTGGCTCGCCGGCCCAAACGCTAGCCGACCGACCGCCCGGATACGCCGAGCATGGAGCCACTCCGCAAGGGCCGTGAATAGAAGCACGGCCAAGGCTGTGTAAAGGGGCAGCATGGGGTAGAGATTAACCCCCAGAGGGGTCTGGAGGAATATTCGGTCTAGGTTCAGGCTAGACCGATGCAACCCCTTTAACCCTACTCACCTAAACCAAAGAAAAGGCCCCCAAAATGGGGGCCTTGCTGCAGAGATCTGCGGTCTGACTTAGAAGCCGCGACGGAAGCTGATGGCTCCCGACACTTCGGGCAGGCTGCCGATACCCGATGCCTGCAAGGAATAGTTGATGATGGTCCGCTTATCCAAGCGGTGATCGAGTTCCAAGCCATAGCGGCCTTGGTTCATCACGTTCTGGGTGCCGGCCATCGAGAACGGCAGATTTCCGGTGACATCAGTACCAGTTAGCGTCGGCTGGGCATCGTCGAGACGGTGGACCAACTGGGCGCTCAGACGCACCTCGACGGCCTCGCTGACCACGTAGACGCCGACCAGACCGAGGCGGGCTTCGCGGGCGGTGTGGTTCTGACGATTGTAGGTGGCCGGGAAAGCCCCACCCGCTTCGGCGTAGGCATCCACTTCCAGAGCAGTCCAAGTACAAGAACCGAACGCACCGACGGAGAACTTGTCCGCAAACTTCCGGAAAGGCGTATCATAGCGAAGACGGGCGGAACGGGAGGATGCGTCGGCGTTACCGATGGAGTGGTCGATGTTCGCGCCCACCAGGTAGCCACGATCGAGTTGCCCCTTCCAGCTGCCCGCGGACAGCGTCACGGAGAACACCCCGCCGTCAGTGAGCTTGTAGTCACCCTCCAGGAAGTAGTAATTTCCTTCGACGAGCGAAGAGCCGCCCAAGGCGAGCTCCTGCGACTGACGACCCCGACCCACGGCGACACCCATAATGACTTGGGGAGAGATGGTCGTGCTCATACCCACTTCACCGGTGGAAACATCGGATTTAGCGCCATCGGTGCTCTTGCCGAAGTCACCGGTAGCCCAGAAGGAATTAAGTCCGCCCAAGTCGCCGTAACTGGCGAGCGGACGGTGGTGAGCACCTTCCATCGGCAGGTGGCTGAGCTGATGGCCCATGGCGTAGAAGGAGTTAGCGCCCACGACCGTGCTCATCCAAGCATTGACGTCGGTCACACCCTTGGCGGTTGCGATAAAGGGGAAATCCGAACCCTGGCCATCGCGTGCTGACCCCAACAGGACCGAGCCATCAGACGAAGTCGCAGAGGCATACTGGAAGGTCCAGTTGGCAAACGGCGTCAAATCCACGCCATAGGACTGTAGCCAAGTGGAGAGCGTCTGCGTCCCGCGGGCCGCCGACCAGCGATAGATGTTGCTGATGTTATTGTCATAAAGGCGACCGAACACGACCTTCCCGTCGGCCGAGATGATTGAGTTACCTGATGACTGGGCATTCGGCATGCTAGCCAGAAGGTCGATGGCTCCGGTGGTCGTCGACCAATAGAAAGGCCTCGAGGTATTCCCGTTATAATAACTACCCACCAGGGCTTTTCCGTCCGCCGAAATATTGGTCGAGAACCCATTGTAATTATTTGAATTCGAGTAGGCGCTCTGCACGCCAGTGAAGCTGGCGGTCAAATCGAGGTCCCAGCCGGTAGCGGTCCAGCGATGAACCTTGCTTCCGGCTTCCGCAATGACCGTAGAGCCGTCGGCCGATAGGCCAGTGGCGTCACAGTTAGCGTTCACGGCTGAAATGTCCAGATGCGCGAATTGAGCAGTGATCGGCGACCAGCGGTAGATGGTACTGGTGTTATTACCGTAGACATGAACCAAAGCGACACTGAGGTCAGCCGTGACATACCGCAGGTAAGAGTTCTGCCCGGCCGACAGATTGGCGATTTGCGCAAAGGAGGTTTCGATATTACCTGTCTTCTTCCAGACGAAAGCTTGCGAGCTTCCATTATTATAGCACCCACCCAAAGCTAGGGTTCCATCATTGTCGACGAACTGTAGGTAGGAGTCGTTACCAAAACCAGCCCCGATGCCCGTCACCGGAGTGCCGGCGGCGCTCCAGAGAAAGCCAGTAGTGATATTGTTGGTATAGCTCGAACCGACAACATAGAGCCCGTTAGCGGACAAGCCATAACAGTAGGTAGACCCAGCACCCGCAACGCTCACCAATTGGGACGTTCCAGCCGCCGCATTGACCAGGTAATCTCCGTTTAAATTGCCCGAGTACTGACGGTACAGTAGTTTGGTGCCATCATTGGAAAATCCACGAAGCTGACCGTAATTAAAGTTATTGGACGGCACCCCCGAAATGATTTGCTCGATAGTGACCACGCCAGCGCTTGCAGAATAATAGTAACTTCCACTCATCATCTCATCACCACCAAGGATCGCGGAGCGGCCATCCGCCGCGAGCCAGAAGCTGCCATAACCACCATAGTAGTATGAATTCCCGGGCAGGGTCAGCCTGTTTAGGCCGTTGACGGCGTGAACGACGGGGAGGGACAAGAGTGCGGCGGCGGCGAGCAGGAACGGCTTCATGGTTGGTGAAAGTGGACGTGACCTCCCGCCTTTAAATTGCACTATTAATAATAATACTTTGGTCAGAAATAGCAAAATATTATCGCCTGTGACCCGTGAGCAAAAATCAACACCTCTACCCTACCCAGCCGTCGCTTCCTTCAAACCGGCCGCATAAGCCTCAAAAACCAAGCGAATCTGGTCCCGGACGCGGCGGAACTCGGCCCGGATCTCTTCCGGGGTGCCCGTGGCATGGGCCGGGTCGCTGAAGCCCCAGTGGTAACGGTTCACCTGCCCTGGAAAGACGGGGCAGACTTGGTCGGCGTTACCGCAGACGGTGATCACCGTGGTCACCGGCTTATCGAGGAACTCGTTCAAGTGCTTTGAATGATGAGCCGAGGCGTCCAACCCAATCTCCTGCAGGACCTCCAAGGCCACCGGGTGCACATACCCCGCAGGCTTTGAACCCGCGCTGGCGACGTCCGCCAAGCCCCCAAGGGCGCGCCGTAGAATGGCTTCGGCCAAATGACTGCGGCAGGAATTACCCGTACAGAGAATCAAGATGAGCGGGCGAGGCATGGTCGTAAAGAATATGGGCTAAGTAATCAGCAGCAGCCGCTGCCGGGCTGGCAAGCCTTGGGCGTACAGATTTCCGGAGCTAAGCAATCGGTCTTCAACGTGCCGAGCAAGAACACCCAGGCGCCGTCTTCGACGATCGAGCCAACTACCGGAAAGACCGTCAGGAGGGGAAGTCGTGCTCCACCTCCAAAGGTAAGTCGGTCGATCCCAATAAGGCCGTGCCGCGCTCTAGGACTTGGGCGGCTTTCGCGCAGTCGACGCGATGGTCAGTGTCATCTGCGGTCCACAACTGCAAACGTGCCGAGGCCTGCGTCCTGACCTTACCGCCACAATCAATGAAACGCTTCTCCACCCGCGCCACCTCGGTCAGGTGCACATGAATCGGCGTCAAGCCACCCGTCGGTAGACGAAAGCGCAAGGCCAAGCCAGGCTGCGCGAGCAAAGCCGCCCGAAATTCGGCGACCGTCATGGGCAGAGGCTTCAAAGGTTGCATA
>CAIYAN010000037.1 GCA_903924185.1 uncultured Opitutia bacterium
ACGGAGGCCTACGCCTTGGTGATTGGACGGCAGGAAGCCGCTGCCCCAGAGGCGCGAGAAGACGGGCTGCCCGGGGTTCTTGCCGGTGCCCTGTGACACCATCGCGATGAAGGCTGGTAGGTTGGCGTTCTCGGTGCCGAGGCCATAACTCGCCCAAGCTCCCATGCTCGCGTAGCCCGGCAACTGATTGCCCGTATTCATAAACGTGATCGCTGGGTCGTGGTTGATGGCCTCGGTGTGCAGGCTCTTGATGAAGCACATTTCATCGGCGACCGTCTGCAGGTGCGGGAGGAGATCGCTGATCCAGAGTCCGTTCTTACCGCAGAGTTTCCCATCCTTGAGGGATGGCGTGCACGGGTAGCTACTTTGACCGCTGGTCATGCCCGTGAGTCGCTGAGTACCTTTGACCGACGGAGGCAGATCCTTGCCGGCCATTTGCTTGAGCATCGGCTTGTGGTCAAAGAGGTCGACGTGCGACAAGCCGCCCGACTGGAACAAGCAGAGGATGCGCTTGGCCTTAGGTGCAAAGTGCGGGATGCCACCGAGGCCACCTTCGCGTGAACCTTTGCTCGCGCCAAGGAGATCAGGGAAGAGCATCGTGCCCAGGGCGAGGCCACCGACGCCACGGGCAGTCTGCCCGAGGAAGGTGCGACGGGTCAGGTGGTTGAGGCGTTCTTGAATGGGGTCCATGGCTTAGTTGCGGGTGACGGCTTCGCTGAGGTTAAGGAGGAGGGTGGCGACTTGCATCCAGGCGGCGTGTTCGCCGGCAGGGATTTGGGCGTCGCGGGGAGATTCGCCGACGGAGAGGACGGTTTGGGCACGAAGGGCGTCCTGTGCATAGCGGGTACGCTCACGTGCGAGGGACTTGGTCACGACCGAGATTTCTGAGGCGGTCGGCTCGCGTGAGACGACTTCGAGGAAGGCCCAACGGAGCTTGGCTTCATCGTTGCCTGTGTGTTTCGCCAAGCGTTCACCGAGTGCTCGGGAGGCTTCGACGAACTGGGTGTCGTTGAGGGTCACCAGTGCTTGCAAGGGCGTTGTAGTGTTGCCGCGGGTGATTGTGCAGACTTCCCGATTGGGGGCATCAAAGGCCACCATATTGGCGGGTGGTGCGGTGCGCTTCCAATAGGTATAGAGACTACGACGGTAGAGTTTATCGCCGTGGTCTTGGACGAAGATCTGCGCGGTGGCCGGCGTCGAGCCGTAGTGGCTGACTTCACGCCAGAGGTCGAACGGCGAGTAGGGGTTGACGCTCGGTCCGCCGAGTTGGGGGACGAGGAGGCCGCTGGATTTAAGCGCCGCATCGCGAATGATTTCAGCGGGGAGGCGGAAGCGGGGACCACGGGCTAGCCAGGTGTTGCTGGGGTCGACTTCCTGTTGCTTGGCGGTGGGCGTTGAAGAGCGCTTGTAGGTGTCACTGGTGACGATGAGCGTGATCAACTTCTTGACGTCCCAGCCGCTGCGACGGAATTCGATGGCTAGGTTGTCCAATAATTCGGGATGGCTGGGGTAAGAACCTTGGTAGCCGAAGTCCGACGCGGAAGTAACCAAGC
>CAIYAN010000038.1 GCA_903924185.1 uncultured Opitutia bacterium
CGATGGTCGCGAGGCCCGAGAGCAGCAGCAGGGCCAGGCCGTAGCCTTCGGGGTTCGGGCTGAGGTCAAAGGTCAGCGGACCGTAGAGCTTGTTCCAGAGCGACACCCGCTGAGGTTGGCCGCTCGCCATCCAGCCTAACAGCAGGTAGAGGTCCGTGCAGCCGTAGGCCACGCAGAGCGCAGCAATCTTCAGCTGTTTCATGGCTTACTTTGTGGCTTTCTTAAAGACGGGCTTTTCTTTGTCGCCGCCGCTTAGGACGTAGGCCACGAGGTCGAGGATTTCATCCTGCGTGAGCATGCTGAGGAGCATCGGGGGCATCGGGGAGATCGCGCTGCGCTCAATGCTCTTCACTTCCTTGCGGTCGACGTTGACGCGTTGGTCGGGGTCGGAGAGATCCGTGTTCACGACGACCGAGTCACCGTTTAGGTTAACGATGACGCCGGTGAGGGTGTCACCATTGTTCTTG
Organism: uncultured Opitutia bacterium; assembly: GCA_903924185.1. GTDB lineage: Bacteria > Verrucomicrobiota > Verrucomicrobiia > Opitutales > UBA953 > UBA953. The sequence goes on from CAIYAN010000038.1 coordinate 468, forward strand.
GTCACGATAATCGGGGCGAACTGCTCGTTGATCTCCTTGCTGGGGTTAATGATCTGGTCGAGGAAGTCATGCGGGCTGTAGCGGCCCCCGGAGAGGGTGAGGTCGGGGCCCGTCATGCCGCCCGCATTGCCGAAGCGGTGGCAGGTGAAGCAGGCCGCGGCGGCGAAGACCTTGCGGCCGGTGTCGAAGTTACGGTCTTTCAGGCCAGCACCGACGGCGGCGTCGAGTTCCGTGAGCGTCCAGGCCTTGGGCGTGCGACCAGCGAACATGGCACCGGCGTTTTCAATGGGCGACTTGATGACAGGCTTTTGGGCGATGAGCGCGGCGTGCTGCTGCTTCTCGGCGTCGGTGAAGGTCGCGAGGGAGTCGTTTCGGATGAATTGGATGAACTGGGTGAAGCTCGAGCCGCCACGGTAGTTGGCAGCCTGGAGGAACCAGTTCAGCTGGGCTTGGCGCAGGGCAGGGGTCCAGCCGGTCTTTAGGAAGCGGAGGCTACGGGCGTATTCCATCTGTGGCTCTTGGCTTTCGGCGTTAGCGATGAGCGCCATGCCCTTCGCCGCGGTGTTCGGGGCCTGGAGGAAGGCGAGCGTCTCGCAGAGGACCCAGTTGAGTTCGAAGTTGTTCGCGGGGAAGGCGGGGTCTAGGCGATCAACGATTTGCTGCACGCGGGCGGCGGCGGGCGTGCCGTAGCGGTGCAATACGATTTCGGAGATGCGGACCCACGCAATGCGCTGGCCGTTAGTGAGCTTGGCCCAGTCGAGGCGGAGCAGGGCGTCGAGAACTCCGTCGCGTGTGGCGCTCTCAGCGGCGGTTGGTTGGGCGACCATTAGGGGTACGCCCGTCCGAGGGTCAGGCTTAGCTGCGCGTGGGCTGTGGTTCGGGCACTGGGCACCGACCAAGGCGACAGCGAGCAAGGCTTCGAGGGAACGCGCTGGGTCGGTTTCCTTGAGCGCGCGGTCTTTCCACTGGGCGATTGGTTGGTGCTCTAGGATAATACGGGCGGCCCAGCGGATATTACGGTCGGCGCTGTTCAGGTGGGGCCAGGCGAGGTCGACGGACTTGGGGTCTTGGACGCCATGGTAGGCTTCGAGCTGATGGCGGAGGTTGGCTTCGTCGGTCTGGCGTGTGAGTACATCAACCCCCGCGGTGCTTTCCTTGCCGATATAACTCACACGGTAGAGGCCGGACTGCACCTTGCGGCCGCCGATGGCGAAATACATTGCGCCATCTTTCGGGTGAATGAAGGCGTCGGTAACGGGCAGGGGACCACCCGTCACGAATTCTTCCTTGGTGGCGGTATAGCTGGCGCCCTTGGGCGTGAGATGAACCGCGTAGATTTTTCCCCAGCTCCAGTCGAGGGCGTAGAGGGCCTGCTGGTACTTGGCCGGGAACTTCGCGCCATAGCCGAAGGTCATGCCCGTCGGTGAGCCGGGCCCAATATTAAGGGTGGCCGGCAGATTATCGGGGTAGAACTCGGGGTACTTGCCCGCACCGTTACGCCAGCCGTATTCGCCACCGCTTACGACGTGGTTGATGCGCGTCGGGCGATACCACGGGGTATTGAAGTCATACTCCATGTCCGCGTCATAAGTGAAGAGCTCGCCGGCCTGGTTCACGGCACCGCCGTAGATATTCCGGAAGCCCGAGGCGAAGACCTTGAATTCTTTACCGTCGGGGGTGAAGCGGTAGACGATCCCGCCGGGGGCGAGAACGTGGCGGTTGTGGCCACGGCCATCGGGCATGCGAGGCAGGAGATGGTCATCGCCCCACACCGTCGGTACCGGTGAGTTGGCTGCGGTTTCCGGCTTCACGGCGTTGTTGCCCGTGATGAGGTAGAGGGCCTTGCCATCGGGGGTCGGTACGATGGCGTGGACGCCGTGGTCGCCGCTGGCTTGGATTTCGCGGAGGAGTTCGACCTTGTCGAGGGCGTCGTCGCCGTTGGTGTCGCTCAAGCGGTAGACGCCGCTGGGGATCTTCTTTTCGTAGTCGTTCACACCTACGTAGAGCGCGCCGAAGGCGAAGACCATGCCGTTAATGCCGCGGATGCTAACGGCTAGTTTCTGTACGTCAGTGGCCTGGAGAGGTTGGCCGGCCGCGGGGGCAGGGAAGCGGTAGAGTGCACCGTATTGGTCACTCGCGTAGATTCGACCCTTGCTGTCGGTGCAGAGTGCGACCCAGGAGCCTTGCTCGGCATTCGGGACGGAGTAGAGGAGCTCCACTTGGAAGCCCGCGGGAACTTTGATGCGGTCGACCGGAGTGGCTTTATTCTCGCCGATGGCCGCGCCAGTCGTGCCAGCTTTCTTGGCGGCAGCTTTGGCGGGGGCCTTCTTGGCGGGGGTGGCTGGGGTGTCGGCGGCAAAGACGGGCAGGGCCGCGGCCAGCAGCAGGGCTAAGCAGGACAGGGGGAGTCGCATGGGGATGACTCAACATCGGGAAGAATCCCCAGTCCGTCAACCGGACTTAGGGTTCGCTGGCTCGATAATTTGCCCGGACCTAGGCGGATGGCCCGCTAGGTCCGACGAAAGCCTTGGAACGAGCGTGCTAAGACCCAAAGGAGCCCTAGGCAAAGGACGAACGCCATTGCATAGGCCAGCCGCCAGTAGCCTGCCGTGCCAGGCTCGCCAGCGGCCATGAAACCGTAGGCACTAACCGCCGCCGCTCCCAGCAACGCGGCTGCTCGGAAGATATAAAGTATCCAGAGAAAGATACGCACGGAAGGGGTCTACGGTGAAGGTGTTCTTGGGTCAAGGGGCTAGCCCGCCCATCGGGCTAAGCCGCCTGGTCACTTATTCGGTGAGCGTCAGAACCAATGCGCTGGCGGGGGGCAGTGAAACCAGCGCTCGACCGTTGTGGACCGCCACGGCTTTTTCCGTGGCCAAGGTGCGCTGCCAGCGACCGTCGGCTGCTACCACCGTATTCGCATAGGTGACGCCGTCTTTCGACGACGCCTGTGGGGCCGTCAACCGGTGGACGCTGCCAGCGCGAAAGCGTGCCCCGACCTGGACGGCGGTCACTACTTCTTGGGTGAGGTCCTTGTTTACCAGCACAACGCGTACCTTGCCGCTGTCATCCAGCGTCGCGTGGGCAACGAGGTTGGCAGTGGATTTCACCTTGGTTGGCAGGAGACGCCCTTGGCCGGCGTCATGAAACAAGAGCATCGCATAATAGAGCGGATGCACCGTGTAGCTCGCCTCGCCTTTGACGGCGGAAATCGGCGAGTAGCTGCCAGGCTTAAGGTTGCAGTGAAAGTTAACCCCATCGGCGCCGTGTTCGGCGACGGAGAAGAGGAAGTCCGTGGCCCAGAGGGCGGAGACAAAGGTGTCGCTGACGCCGGTGCGACCGCCGTTGGAGACGGAGTTGAACTCGGCGAGCCGGTAGCGCATGCCGGCGGCCTTCGCGGCAGCGAGGTGTTCATCGACCATGGTTACATCCTTCGCCATGGTGGCCGGGAGCAGGAGATTTTCGATGCTGGGGAAATTGGCCGACTGCGGATTGGTGGAGCCACCGGAGAGGGCATACAGGTGGGAGGTGCCGATTTGGAGCTGACCTTTGAGTCCGGCGACGGCGTCTTCGAACCAGTGATCCGTGCGGCGGGCGGTGGCGGGACCGGCTAAGACGATGCCAGGGTTCTTGGCGCGGATGACTTTAATAGCCGCTTGGGCTTCGGGGAGGTACTGTGCGCAGTTATAGCCATTTTTGCGCGCGGCATGGTTGACGTAGAGGTTGGGTTCATTGCCGACTTCAAAGGCCAGCACCGAGCTCGCACCGACTTTGAGCGCGTAGGCGGCTTCATCCGCAGATTGTTCGGGTGCATTGCTGGCGAGGTTAAGTCCGTGGAAGCACTTCCACTGTGTGGCCTTCAGGAAGCCGTAGAGGTCGTCGATCGTCGCGCGTCCGATGATTGCTTGCCCCGTCTTCTTATCGAGGATGGTGGCCGCGGCATCGGCTTGCCAGCGGGTGAGTTCCACCTTGTTACCGCCCAGACGCAAGGTGCCTGCCCCGAGGTTGCGGTGCAGGTTGATCAAGACGGTGTTCTCCGCCTTGAAGTGCGGTTCGACCAGCGCGTTCTTCTCGTAGCTAATGCCAAGGAAATCTGCCGGAATGGTCAGCCCGGGCACGGTCACGTCGATTATGACCTGGGCGGGGATGTCCGCCGCGCTGAGCGAGGCGACGAGGCCTAGGGTAAATAGGCACTGCAGTATCTTGGATGACCGACCGCTCACTTGCCCATCTTGACGAACTCGTCCTTACTTAGGTCGGCCGTGTTGTCCTTGTCCATCTTGACGAAATTCTTGGCGGCTTGTTCAGGGTCTTTCTGCTTAGCCATGAATTCTTCCTTGGTGAGCTTACCGTCCTTATTCACGTCACGTCGCTCAAACATCGCAACGCGTTCGGCAACGGGGTCGGTGGCGGCGGCGGGCGGGGTGACCTTAGGTGCTGAGGCGTCTTCGTCTTTCTTCTTCGCGTCGAGGTCGACGATGTTCTTTTTGCCCTTAGCAATCTTCACCGCGTTGGGGTCGGCTGCGGGGATGGGTGGAGGGAGGAACTTGGAGAGGCGCTCAATGACTTCTTTATTTTCTGGCTTTGTAGCGAGATTCTCGGGCTCCTTCGGCGCGTTCACCTCGTCGTAGAGTTCGGTGAAGACAATCGTGTTATCGGTGAGGCTGCGCCAGAGGGTGAGGCGCCAGCGGTCGTCACGGATGCTGTAGCCCATGGCACGCTGGCTGGTAGATTTATCACCATTCTTTTGCACGGTCTTGGGGTATTGGCTGATGGCGACGGGCTTTACGGTGACCGCAGGGTTTTCCATGATGGGTTTGAGGCTGACGCCGTCTACCTTGGGAGCTGGTAGGCCGCACAGGTCGGTGAGGGTCGGGTAGACGTCCACGAATTCGACCAGCGAGTTGCTCTTTTGGCCGGCGGTCTTCTGGCCGGGGGCGCTAAAAATCAGCGGGACGCGCGTATCGACTTCGAAGTTGGTATGCTTGCCCCACTCTTGGTGGTCGCCGAGTTTCCAGCCGTGGTCGCCCCACAGCACGATGACAGTGTTATTGGCGAGGCCTTCTTTCTCGAGCGCATCCAGGAGCAGGCCTACGTTAGCATCGGTGTAGCTGATGGCGGCGTAGTAGCCGTGGCGAACTTGGCTGGCAAATGCCTCGGGCAAGGGTGTGAAGTCCTGCTTCTTGGCCTTCGGCGGGACATTGGTGTAGGCGTGGAATTCACCGCTATCGTTATCGCCCACGGAGTGCGGTGTGCCGACCGGGAAGGCGCTGGCGGTGTTCGGGATCTTCGCTGGGTCGTAGAGATCCCAATATTTCTTCGGTGATACGAAAGGGAGGTGGGGTTTCGAGAGGCCGACCGCTAGGAAGAAGGGCTGACCTTTCTTTTTAAGTTCAGCGAGCGTCTGGACAGCGAGTCGGGCGGTCTTGCCGTCGGTGTAGAAGTCGTCCGGTACGTCGCCGGCCTCAAAGGCTGCACCTTTATTTTTGCCGTCTTCGGCGCCAGCGCCGGCCGAACGGCTTTCAGGTTTGGCGTAGGTTTCGGCCTTTGGCGTCGCCCAAGGCGTCGACCAGGTCGGGGCATCGTCATAGCCGCCGTGGAAGATCTTCCCCATGCCTTGGGAGAAGTAGCCGTGCTCTTTGAAGTATTGTCCGACGGTCTTGACGTCGGGGAGGGCGACGCGGAAGTGGGTGTTGAGGTCCCAGACGCGCGTGGCGTCGGGACGCCGGCCAGTCATGATTGAAGCGCGCGATGGGCTGCAGATGGCCTGCTGGCAGTAGGCCCGATTGAAGACCATGCCGCGGGCGGCGAGGCGATCGATGTTCGGGGTCTTGACGACGGGATTTCCGTAGCAACCGAGCTCGGGTCGGAGGTCATCGATGGCGATGAACAGGACGTTGGGCCTTTGGGCGTCGGCGGCCGAGAGGCTGGCGCAACTCAAGAGACCAGCGAGCAGGAGGGCGGATTTAATCATTGGAGAAGCATCCAGACTTTGAGAACGCCCGTCCTTGGCAACCTTCTCCGTCTTAATCTTTCTTAAGATTCCTAAGTGGCCCCTTTTTGGAGCAATTTAAGCTTACTTAAAGGCCTCTACGGCCGTCTTTTGAAACTCTCGGCGGATCTCGGAGCCATCAGAGTTCGGGAGGTCGGTGCGCTGGATGAGCAGGACGTAGGCTTGGCGACGGACGGGGTCGATCCAGGCTTGGGTACCGTAGGCGCCACCGTGGCCGAAGCTACCGGGGGAAAGGCTCTCGGTGACGCCGACGGGGGTGCCGACGAGATGGAAGCCGAGGCCCATGCGCATGCCTTCAGCGAAACTAACTTTGGGCATCTCGCCGAGCTGGTTCGTCGTCATCAGTTTGAGCGTCTCGGGACGAAGGAAGCGGTGACCGTCCAGTTCGCCGCCGCGCAGAATCATCTGGTAGAGTTGGGCCAAGTCATTCGCGGTGGAGAAGAGTCCGCCGGCTGGTATCGCCGTGCGTGCGCGATTTTGCAGAGGGTTGCTGAAGCGGCTGTTGCCCGCGGCGATGAGTTCGCCAGTAACCTTATCCTTGCGATAAGGCGTCGCGAGGCTCGCCTGCAGAGTGACGTCCGGCCAGAAGCTGGTGCTATTCATATCTAGCGGATCGAGGAAGCGCTTCTGCACGAATTCCGCATAGGGCTGGCCGCTGGCGACTTCGATGATTCGTCCGAGCGTGTTGATGCCGGTGTTGCTATAAGCCCACTTAGCGCCGGGTGCGGAGACCAGTGCGGTGCGGCCAGAGTGGTCGACCATGGCGGCGAGCGGGATGGTATCGACCGGTTGGTTGGCCGCCGTCGGCATCGCCGGGGAGAGTCCGCTGGTGTGCGTGAGGAGGTCACGGATAGTGACCGGCCGCGGGGTCGGGACGGGCCCCGTGGGCGTGGCGAGCTTTTGTGCTTTGAACGATGGCAGGTATTTTTCGACGGGATCGTCGAGGCCGAGCTTACCTTCTTCGACGAGCATGAGGACGCCCATCGCGGTGATGGGCTTAGTCATCGAAGCAATCCAGAAGACGGAGTCCTTGCGCATCGGCCGGCCGCTGGCGATGTCTGCTAACCCGAAGGCTTCCAGCGCGATGATGCGATCGGGGCCCACAACCATGGTGACGGCACCAGCGAACTCCTGCTTCTCCTGTAGTTCCTGCAGGGCGAAGCTGAACACGGCATTATTTTCGTCGAGGCTGACCTCCTCGCGGGGAGCGGGGTGCGTGCACCCGCTGGCGAGCACGGCCAAGATGAAGCAGATGACGGGCAGCAGGGCAGGGCGGCGCATAGGCGTAAGGTGGGCCCCCTCTGGCCAAGTTCAAGCGTCCTGTCGGCGGGCCTCGCCCATCCTTTACATTTGGGCGAACCGACCTTTAGTCCTAACGTTCACATGCAACCTTCCCGGCTAAACTTTAAGTTAGAGGCGGTCGCCAGCGGCTCCCGGGCCCGCGCGGCGACTTTCCGGACGTTGCATAACGAGGTGAAGACCCCGCTGTTCATGCCCGTGGGCACGCAGGCCACGGTCAAGGCCCAGACGTTCGACACGCTCCTGGAATCGGGTTCACAGATCCTGCTCGCGAATACCTACCACCTGTTACTCCGCCCCGGCCCCGAGGTCTTCCGCCACTTTGGTGATATCCACCGTTTCACCGGCTGGGAGAAATCGTTCCTGACGGATTCCGGTGGGTTCCAGATTTTCTCCCTGCCACATTCGCGTTCCATCGAGGAAGAGGGCGCCGAATTCCGCAGCTACGTCGATGGTAAGAAGATCCTGCTCAGCCCTGAGGTCAGCATCGGTACGCAGATGGCCATTGGGAGCGATATCATGATGGTGCTCGACCAGTGCATCCCCTCCACGGCCGATGAAGCTACGGCCCGTCGCGCACTCGAGATCACCCAGCGCTGGGCGGTGCGCAGCCTCAAGGCCCGCGGCGAGTCCCCGCAGTCGATGTTCGCGATCGTGCAAGGCGCCCTTTATCCACACTTGCGCAAGCAGAGCGCCGATGGGCTCACGCAGCTGCCCTTCGATGGTTTCGCTATCGGCGGGCTCGCGGTCGGCGAAGAGAAGCACCAGCGCGAGGATACGTGTGAGGTCGCTGCAGCCATGCTGCCGGCCGACCGACCGCGTTACCTCATGGGCGTGGGTACGCCGCTCGACCTACTCGAAGCCGTCCACCGTGGGGTCGATATGTTCGACTGCATCATCCCGAACAAAGTCGCACAGTTCGGCACGGCATTCACCTCGCGTGGGCTGCTCCAGTTACGTCGTTCGGTCTATAAGTTCTCCGACGAGAAACTTGACCCGACCTGCCTCTGTCCGGTCTGCCGCAAGTATTCCCGCGGCTACCTCCATCACCTCACCAAGACGCAGGAGCCCCTAGGTTGGACGCTGCTGGGGCAGCATAACATCGCGTTCTACCACCAGTTGATGCGCGAGATTCGCCAAAGCATCCTCGAGGATCGTTTTCTCGCGCTGTATAACGAGAAGCGCCAGTTCCTGCAGGTCGAAGACATGGATCATCCGGCGGTGCCGCCGAAGGTCGGTAAAGAGCGCCGTCCGCGCACGCTCGGTAATTACACGGTCAATATCGCGGAGGCGGGCTTCGCTAGTATTCGCCAAGTCTCTTCCGGTGAAATCATGCATTCACACACGCCCCCCATGGAGGAGGCGAAGTCGCTCTACGTTGACCAGTCCGCCTTAGCGGAACGACTGCAACTGCCTGCGGGGAAGTCGCCCGAGGAAGTCCCTGAACTCGTCATCTGGGACGTCGGCCTCGGTGCCGCTGCCAACGCCATGGCCGCGGTGCAGTGTTACGAAGCCGCCGCCGCGCAAGGCCCGGTTCGGCGCCTCAAACTCATTAGCTTTGAGAACGACCTCGATTCACTGCGCTTGGCGCTAACGCATAAGTCTTACTTTCCGTATCTCCGACACTCTGGCCCTGACGCCGTGCTGGCGCGCGGGCAGTGGACGTCTCGCCAGTTTCCGGGACTATCCTGGGAACTCTTGGAAGGCGACTTCTGGGAGCGTGCGCCGCAGGCCTCGGCCAAGCCAGACCTCGTTTTCTACGACTTCTTCTCGCACAAGACCGACACCGCCTGTTGGAAGCTAGCGTCCTTCGCGCGCCTGTTTGAGCTCGTACGCTCCGAACGTTCGACCGAGCTCTTCACGTATTCGGCGTCGACCGCCGTGCGGGCGGGCCTGCTGCACGCGGGTTTCTTCGTCGGTGCGGGCGTTGGCACAGGCGTGAAGAAGGATACTACCGTCGCCCTCACGTCGGGTTGGTCCGGTGCCCCTCGCCATACCTTGCTGGGTTCCGAATGGCTAGGGAAGTGGGACCGCTCGCAAGCCAAGTTCCCCGATGGACTGACCGAGCCGGAACGCATTGCGTTCGAGGCCAAAATCCGCCGTCATCCGCAGTTCGCGGGTTGAGCGGGTTTACTTCTCGATCACGCAGCGGTCGATTTCTTCGCCCTTCTCGTTGATGGTCCGCATCTCAAACTTCTTAGCGGTGAGGTCGACGACGCAGAAGGAGTGGAGGGCCTCGTAATACTTGGCGTTGAAGGGCGCGTAGTTGTCCTTCCCGCCGTTGGGCAGCTTGGCGAGGTTCTTGTCGACCGTGCCCGTGTAGAGCTTCGCCCCGCCGCCGCCTTGTACGACGTAGATGACGCCCTTCGGGTGCGTGTTCTTGGCCCCATCAAACGTTTCATCGAGTGTGAAGGCACCGTTCACGTAACTCGGCGGCGTCTTAGGTGCTCCGGAAGGATCGACGGCCTTAGGGTCGTCGGGTACCGGTTTGGCGGCCACGGCAGCGGCTACGCCCGTCGCTGGGAGGAAGCGGAAGGGTTTGCTACGTTGAAAATTATGGACGTGGCCGGCAAAGACGACGTCGACCCCATTCGCCTCGAAGATGGGGGCGAACTTACGTTGGCGTTGGTCGCCGTAGTGAGCCACCGTGACCTGAAAGGGTGGCATGTGTAATGCGACGAACTTCCAGGGCTGCTTGGTGGCCTTCAGGTCCTGGTCGAGCCAAGCCATAACCGCAGGGTCGTCCGACTTGCCGCCACCACTGTTGTCCAGCACGACGATGTGGGCCGCACCATAGTCGAACGAGTAGAAGCCGAGGGCAGGGTAGTTCTTGCCGGCGAGGGCCCGGAACTTGGTCGCGGCTTCACTCTTGGGGAGAGCTGTATTCCAAACGCCTTCCGGCAGGCCGTTCTGCGGGGCGTTGAAGAAGTAGTAGGCCGCGTAGGCGTCGTTGAAGGTCGTCAGCTTGGCGACCAAGGCATCGTGATTCCCGAGGACGGCGTAGAAGGGGACGGTGGCCATCATGGGCGCGCCGTTCTTTTCGCTGGGCTCAGTGGGGTTGGTATAGGTACTCCAGAAATACTTCATGTAGTGGTAAGCACGACCAGAGGGGTAGATGATATCGCCCAGCAGTACGGTGTAGTGCGGCTTCTGTAGGCTCATCTGGTAGGCCATAACGTTTTGGCTAGCTTTACCGTCGGCGAGGTCGCCAATCATGATGAAGCGCGTCGGCTTGCTACCGCTCACGCGGGTGTGGGTGGTCTGTTCGCGCACCACCTTGCCGTCCAATTTCACGACGTAAGTGAACGAGCTATCGAGGGGTAGGCCGGGGAGGGCGGCGGTATAACGGATATAGTGCTGATCCTTCTCCTGCGTGACCGGGGTCTTGGCTGCGGGAGCGGTGAAGTCCATCGCCGCTGACTCGACCTTCGCAGGGATGAGTTTGAAACCTTTGGGGGCGTACTCGACCGTGAAGCGACCAGGTGTCTGGTCCGTCACCCAGATGACGCGCATCTCATCCGTGGATTCAGGCGTTCCTTGCGGTCCCGGCTGCAGGTAAGGCTGCGCTAAGATCGTCTGCGCCGAGGCAGCGGCGGTCAGGCATAGCAAGGACAGCAAGGTCTTCATGGTGGGGCCCCTTTGCAGTAGGCGGGTTTTCAGGGGCGGGCAACAGGCTTTGCACCCGCTTTGCCTTTGGAAACGTCATTATCCCTGCTTAATCCTGGCTTAACCTCGTTTTTGTTAAGATGTACTTCAAACTCTTGAAATCGATGAAGCTGCCCCCTCTGCGACTCTTTCTTTGGATTCTGGCGGCGGCGGCGTTCTGCCAGCCGCTTTCCGGGTGGGCTCAAGCCGCCGACCCTGAAGGCCGACCGCCTCGTCCTGAAGACGGCGGTGGTCCGCCGCAACGTGCCGGTCAAGGTCAACGTCCGCAGCGCCCGGGTCAAGGGGGTCCCGGCGGTGGTGGTAAAGGTCCAGGTGGTGGCGGTGCGAAAGGCCGTACGGGTGGCGTTGTCGTTAGTAACCGTCCGTTGCAAGATCTCTGGATTCCTCCGCTGGTCGAAGGAAAGACCTTTAATCTAGAACTGACGCAGTCGACGCGCAAGTTCCTCGCTGGCACAACCCCGACGATGGGCTTCAACGGCGCCAGCTTCTGGGGTCCGACGCTGGTCTTCAACAAGGGCGAAACGGTACAGGTCAATTTTAAGAACAACCTTGATGAGGTGACGACGGTCCATTGGCACGGTTTTCACTTACCCGCGACGATGGACGGTGGTCCGCATCAGACGATTGCCGCCGGAGGGACGTGGTCGCCGTCCTGGAAGGTGGCGAACAACGCCGGGACGTATTGGTATCACCCGCACCCGCATGAGCTGACGCAGAAGCAAATCGCGATGGGCGCGGGCGGTCTCATCATTGTGCGCGACCCGGAAGAGGCCAAACTCGGGCTGCCGCGGACCTACGGCGTGGACGACCTCCCCGTGGTGCTGACGAGCCGCCGCTTCACGTCGAGTAACCAGTTCAGCTACGACGGCGATAACGATAAATACGGCGATTACTTGCTCACCAATGGCGTCATGGACGCCCAGACGAAACTGCCGGCCCAGTGGGTCCGCCTCCGGATTTTGAACGCTGAAATCGAGCGCGGGTATATCTTGGGCTTCGCGGATAACCGTGAATTCTACCAGATCGCCACCGACGGTGGCCTCGTCGATAAGCCCATCCCGATGAAGCGGGTCACGCTCGTGGTCGGTGAACGTACCGAGATCTTGGTGAACCTCGGGGGCGACAAGGTCGGCGGTTCGCTCGACCTGATGGCTTATAACTCCAATCAGCCCTTCGGCTTTCCCGGCGGCGAGCCCGGCAGTGGCGGCGCCAACGGGAGTTTGCTGAACAACGGTGATTTCCGGGTGCTCAAGATTAACATCGGGCCCGCAAATGCGCAGAAGCTCGCGAAGATCCCCGAGGTCCTCACGAAGAATCACTTCCCAACCGACTCCGAGGTCACAGTCCGTCGCAAGCTCACGGTGGCGGGGGGCCGCCCGACGTTTAGTTTCGATGGCCTGAGTTTCGCCATGACCAAGGTGAACCAGGTAGTGAAGCTTGGCGATACCGAGACGTGGACAGTAACAAACAATAATATCTTCGGACACGCCTTCCACATCCATGATGTGCAGTTCAAGATTGTGAGCCGGAGTGATCGCGCCGTCGGTGAGTATGAGCAGGGCTGGAAGGACACGGCGTACCTACCGCGCGGGGCTTCGGTGACGTTTATTGCAAAGTTCGACGACTTCGCCAGCGATACCGATACGTTCATGTACCACTGCCACATGGCAAACCACGAAGACGGCGGCATGATGGGGCAGTTCCTAGTGTCCCAGAACCCGTCTGCGCTCAAGAAAGACGCCTCCGGAGCCATTGTCTTCCGTCCGAAGATGGACCACCCGTTGACGGCTCAGCTCGTCGCTACGGCGGCCAAGCAGACCGGCACGTCCGCCCCGAACTTCACGTGGACCGACGCTGCTGGTAAGCCCACGAGCCTAACGGCAAATGCCGCCGGTCGCCCAACGTTATTGTATTTCATCGAAAAGGAATGCCCGTGTTCGCGCGAGGCGGCGGCCTACATTAACCAGCTACAGTCGGCGTATGGCTCCCATCTGCGTGTCGTGGGCATTATCAATGCCGACTCCACCGTGGCCGAAACGTGGTCCGCGGCCGCTAACGCACAGTTCACGGTCGTGGCTGATCCTAAGTTCGAGGTCATCAATGCTTACAAGGCCGAGCGCAGCGCTTCAACCATCCTGGTCTCTAGTACGGGTGCGGTCGTGAAGTCCAATCCTGGCTATAGCGCCACCGTCCTCGATGAACTCTCCCGGCTGATCTCGCGCCAAGGCCGCACGCCGCCAGCGGAGGTGAGCTTCAAGAGTGCTCCGGAAAAGCTGACCTCAGGCTGTCCCCTGAAGTAAGCGCTGCTGACAGTAAATAAAAAGCCCCGGCTGACTCGCGTCTCCGGGGCTTTTTTTACGGTGGTGAAAGGTTACTTCGTGCCGAAGAGGCCCGCGAGGAAGGTCTTCATCTCGGACCACGAGGCCTTGTCCGCGGCTTCATTGTAGGCTGCACCCTTGGAGTTATCGTTGCCGGCTTCCTTGTGCGTGAAGCTGTGGACGGCGCCCGGGTACTTGATGAGCTGGTAGGTGACCTTGGCTTCCTTAAGTTCCTTTTCAAAGGCGGTGACGTCCTTCGCGGCAACGTAGGGGTCGTCGGCACCATGCAGCGCGAGGACTTTACCCTTGATGTTCTTGCCATCGGCTGGGGTCGGGGAGTCGAGGCCGCCATGGAAGCTGACAACGCCCTTGAGGTCGGCACCGCTACGGGCGAGTTCAAGGACGGACGTGCCACCGAAACAATAGCCAGTGGCGGCGAGTTTGGAGAGGTCGGTGCGGCTGTCCTGCTTGAGGACGTCGAGCGCCGCGGTGAGGCGGGCGCGGAGGAGTCCGCGGTCCTTCTTGTATTTACCAGCTTCCTGTCCGGACGCCGGTGGTTGTGGGCGCACGCCCTTACCATAGACATCTGCGACGAGCACATTGTAGCCGAGTTCAGCCAATTGATGGGCTGCGGCCTTCTCGTGTGAGCTGATCCCCGTCCACTGGTGGACGACGAGGATTGCCGGGCGCTTGCCTGTGAGTGCGTCGTCATAGGCCTGCCAGCCTTCGCAGACGACGTCACCAGACTTATATTCGACGGGTTTTTCAACGATGGCCGCGCCGAGTGGGCTGAGGAGGGCGACCGCGGTCAGGGCAGTGCAGCAGAGACGGGAGAGCATGGTAGAATCTAATTTGAAAGAAAGGCGGGGTGTGGCAAGGGTGTGTGACGATTATTTAACCTGCGGCAGGGTCGACTTCCGCGGCTTTTTCATTATTAATAGTGGAGATGAAACTGCAGACCCGCCGTTCCGCCGAGCGCGGCCACGCCGACCATGGCTGGCTTCAGACCTGGCATTCGTTCAGCTTCGGGGAGTATCACGATCCGAAGCACATGGGTTTCCGTTCCTTGCGCGTCATCAACCAAGACATCATCGCGGCCGGCGAAGGCTTTCCTCCGCATGGCCACCGCGACATGGAAATCTTCAGCTACGTGCTGGAGGGCACCATCGAGCACCGCGACAGCATGGGTAATCATGCGCAGGTACAGCCCGGCCAGATCCAGGTCATGAGTGCGGGTGCGGGCGTGAAGCACAGCGAGTTCAACCCTTCCGCCACCGAGCGCCTGCAGATCCTGCAGGTTTGGATTCAACCGGACCGGGCCGGCCTGAAGCCGCGCTATGCCGAATGGACGCCGACGCCGGCCCAACTGGACGCACCTAAGGTCCTCATTATCTCTAACGACGGCCGCGAGGGCTCGGCCCACATTAGCCAAGATGCCGATGTCTATCGCGTGAAGTCCGCCAAGGCTTTGACCGTGGCGCACGACTTAGCGAAGGGCAGGGGGCTTTGGTTCCAGCTGATCACGGGCGAAGTCACGGTCGGTGGCGTGACGCTAAAGCCTGGCGATGCGGTGAGTTCCGATGAGGCTGGCCGCTTCGAATTCGTCTCCACTGGGACGGTGGAAGCGCTCTTGTTCGACCTTGCGTAAGGCCTGTCGAAGGAGAGTATCTGGTCATGTCCGCACCGCATATCCCGCAAAAGTCCCCGCTCCCCGTCCTCGTAGAGGCCGGCAAGACCTACTACTGGTGTTCCTGCGGCCATTCGAAGACCCAGCCATTCTGCGATGGTGCCCACAAGGGGTCGGCCTTCGCCCCGGTTCCTTATCAGGCTGAAGCCAACGGCACGGTCTATTTCTGCGCCTGCAAGCACTCCAAGAAGGGTGCCCTCTGCGACGGCTCGCACAAGGCCCTCTAAGTTTTTCCAACCATACACGCCACCCACCTATGAAACTCGCCGCTAACATCGTCGCCGCCCTCCTGGGCGCGATCTTCATCGTCTTCGGACTCAACTTCTTCTTCAACTTCATCGCCATCCCGCACCCGCCCGAAGGCTCCCCGGCTGCCGCCTTCATCGGCGCCATGTATAGCACGGGCTACCTTAAACTCGTGAAAATTCTGGAAATCACTGGTGGCCTTCTCCTCGTCCTGCCGCGTCTCCGTTGCCTCGGCCTTATCATCATCGGGACCATCGTCTTCAATATCGCCTGCATCCATCAGTTCATGTTCGGCGGTCTCAAGGACCCCGTCGTGATCTTCTCGGCCCTCGCCTGCTTGTTCCTGGCCTATGACGCTTGGAAGAAGTGCCGTGGCTGCGGTTGCTGCGCTGCTTGCACGTGCGGTTGCCAGTCTGACAGCTCCGCTGGTTCCTGCTGCTCCACCGAGTCCAACTCGGGTTGCTGCGGCGATAAGAAGTAAGCCGGCCGCCAAGCCGACCCCTCAGCCCCGGAGACCCCGGGGCTTTTTGTTGTCCGGATAGCTGGGGAGCGAGGCTGGGCTTGCTCGTGGTCAGAACCCGTCCAATAAAGAGGGTATCCCCATGAAGGCCCTGCTGCTGACGGAATATAAACAGATGTCCTATACGACGGTCGCCGACCCGGTCTGTGGCCCGTCCGACGTCCTGATCCAGGTCAAGGCCTGCGGCATCTGCGGTTCCGATATCCATGGCTACGATGGTTCGACGGGCCGGCGCATCCCGCCTTTGGTGATGGGGCATGAGGCCGCCGGGGTCATCACCGGCGTCGGTGCCGAAGTGAAGCACCTCGCGCCTGGCCAGCGCGTGACTTTTGACTCCACGGTCTTCTGCGGCGAGTGCGTCCATTGCAAACGTGGCGACGTGAACCTCTGCGATAACCGCCAGGTCCTCGGCGTTTCCTGCGGCGACTACCGCCGTCACGGGGCCTTCGCTGAATTCGTCACCGTCCCCGCCCGTATCGTGCACGTCCTGCCCGACGCCTTGGGCTTCAACGAGGCCGCCATGATCGAGGCTGTCTCGGTCGGCGTACACGCCGTGCGCCTCACCCCTTGCGCCCCGGGCGATACCGCGGTGATCGTCGGCACGGGCATGATTGGCCTGTTGACGCTCCAAGCCGCCAAGATTGCCGGCTTCGCTCAGGTCATCGCCGTCGATACCGAAGATTCCCGTTTGGACGTCGCTTGCGAACTCGGAGCCACGCACCGCTTCAATGCCAAGACCGGCGGCGACCTCACGGAGTTTGTGCAGTCCCTGACGAAGGGGCAGGGTGCCGATGCGGCTTTCGAGTGTGTGGGCCTCAATGCTACGGTGCTTTCCGCCATCCATGCGGTCCGCAAGGGCGGCACGGTCACGCTCGTGGGTAACCTTACGCCCAAGACCGAACTGCCGTTGCAAGTTGTCGTCACCCGCCAGCTCCGCCTCCAGGGTTCCTGCGCTTCCGCTGGGGAGATTCCGCGCTGTATCGAGCTCCTTGCGACCAAGCAGATCAAGGTCGATAAGATTATCTCCGCTGTCGTGCCCCTTGAACAGGGTGCCGATTGGTTCGCTAAGCTCTACGCCGGCGCCCCCGGCGTCATGAAGGTCATCCTCGCCCCGCAGAACTAATGTCCTCCCCGTTCTTCAACCTCGCCGGCAAGGTCGCCTTCATCACGGGCACCAGCCGCGGCCTCGGCCAACATTTCGCCCGCGCCCTCGCGCAGGCCGGCGCCGATATCGCCATGTCCAGCCGCGATGCGTCCAAGCTCGATGGCTTCCGCAAGGAGATCGAAGCCCTCGGCCGGCGCACCTGTGCGGTCGCCCTCGATGTCCGTGACGGTGCTAGTATCAAGGCGGCGGTCGCCGAGGTGGAACGTCAGATGGGCCGCATCGACATCCTCGTGAACAACGCGGGCTGCAATATCCGCAAGCCCGCCCTGGAAGTGACCTGGGAAGATTGGAATACCATCCTCGACACGAACCTGCGTGGGACGTTCTTCACGGCGCAGGCCGTCGCTCCGGGCATGATTGCCCGCGGTTATGGTCGTATCATCAATATTGGTTCGGTGACCTGTGTGGCGGGCTATGCAGGCCTCGCCCCGTATGGCGCGAGCCGCGGTGGCGTGAAGCAACTGACGATGAGTTTGGCCGACGATTGGGGTCGCCATGGCGTGACCGTGAATTGCCTCGCCCCGGGTTGGTTCAAGACCGCCCAGAATGCGGTGCTCTATGAGCAGAAGGAATGGGTCGAATACTTGTGTGACCGCATCCCGCTGAAGCGTCCCGGCGCGGCGGATGACCTCGCCGGACCAGTGGTCTTCCTCGCCTCCGAGGAAAGTCGCTACGTCACTGGTCAGACCCTCCTCGTCGATGGCGGTATCAGCACGGGCGCCACCCGCGCCACGGTTGCCCCGCCCAAGGCCTAAGCCCTTTTCGCCATGCTCTACGCGCTCCTCGCTATCGCTGTTCTGGTCGGCCTCGTCACGTGGCTGAAGCTCAACCCTTTCATCGCCTTGCTGCTGAGCTCGCTCGCGCTCGGGGCGATGGTCGTCGGCACTTCGGGTACGCTCAGCATGACCGAGGTCCTCAAGGCCTTTCAGACCGGCTTCGGTAACACCTTAGCGGGCACGGGGACCATCATCGTCCTGGGCGTCGTCTTCGGTAAGCTCCTCGCCGAATCGGGCGGCGCTGGCGTCCTCGCGAAGCGTTTCATTCAGGTGCTGGGACCTGACCGTATCGGCCTCTGCATTATCCTGCTGGCGCTCTGCGTCGGCATGACGACTTGGTTTGCGGTCGGCCTCCTCCTCATTTTGCCGATCGTGATTACCTTAGCCAAGGAGACCGGTAAGCCGTTTCTCCTGCTGGTGCTCCCGATGCTTTCATTCCTCTCGGTCATGCACGGCCTCATGCCACCGCATCCCGGTCCGGTCATCGCCATCGAGGCCCTGAAAGCCGACATGGGCAAGGTCATCCTCTGGGCGCTCGTGCTCGGCATTCCCGTCGCGGCCATCGCGGGTCCGTTCTTCGCGCGTATGGCGGTCAAACGCGTTGCCGTGGCGACGCCTGATTTTGTGCCCTCGGTCTCGGAGGGGCAGGTCTTGCCGTCCTTTGGCCTGACGTTATTCACGGTGCTGTTGCCGGTCATCCTGCTTCTGACCGGCACGCTGGTCGAGCTACTGCAGGCGAAGGAGGCGCTCTGGGGTAAGGTGGGGCTCTTCGTCGGCCACCCCGTGATTGCCCTGCTATTGTCGGTGCTCTTCGCGATGTGGGCTTTCGGTAAACGTTGCGGCCGCTCCGCTGGTGAGTTGCTAAAGTTCTCCGAACAAAGCGTGGCGGGTATCGGCATGACCTTAATCCTGGTCGGTGCGGGTGGTGGCTTTGCGTTAGTGATGCGTACAGCCGGGGTAGACAAGCAGCTCGCCGAATTGGCGGCCTCGGCTGGTTTGCCCTTGTTGGTCTACGGCTGGCTCGTCTCGGCCTTCATCCGCGTCGCTACGGGATCTGCGACCGTGGCCATCACCGTCGCTGCGGGCTTCATCGCCCCCGTCCTGGCGGCCAACCCCGGCACGAGCCCCGAGCTCATGGTCATCTCAATTGGCTGCGGGTCACTCTTTCTGTCCCACCTTAACGATAGCGGCTTCTGGATGGTCAAGGAATGCCTCGGCCTGACCGTAGGCCAGACCCTGCGCACTTGGACGATCACCGAGACGCTTATCGGGTTCTCGGGTTTGGCGATGGCCTTACTGGCGGAACAGTTCCTGAAGTTACTCGCCTGATTTCGCACATGGTCTTACGACTCCTCTGCCTTTGCTTGGCCTGCGGTCTCTCTGCCGCCGAGGCCACCGCCACCCGCATCATGGCTGTCGGGGATTCAATTACTCAAGGCGGCAAGACCTTCGCGGCCTATCGGATTCCGTTGGCGGCGAAGCTCCAGGCTGCCGGGGTTCGTGTTGTCTTCGTCGGCTCGCAGAAGACGGACACCCCGCAAGGCCCGCTTTGGCATGAAGGCTACGGCGGAAAGAATGCCGAATACCTCGCCACGATTCTCGAGGCCAAGCTCAAGGCGAACCCAGCGAACGTCCTAATGCTGCAGGCGGGCCATAACCATTTCATTGAGGAGAAGCCGGTGGCTGGCATCGTGGCTGCGCACCGGGAGATGATTGCCACGGCCCGGCGGCTCAATCCGAAGGCCATTGTCTTCGTGGCACAGGTCATTCCTAGCGGAAAGTTGCCGAAGTATAGTTACATCCCTGAGCTCAACACCGCTCTCGCTGGGCTGGTCAAGGAACTGCATCGTCCGGAACAGCCCGTCTATCTGGTGGACCTCGCGACTGGTTTTGATCCGGCGAAGGACACCATCGCCGACCTCGTGCATCCCAACACCACCGGCGCCGAAAAAATCGCGCAGCGCTGGAGCGAGGCTTTGACGAAGGCGTTGCGTTGAGTGCTCGCAATTGGGCAAAGTCAAATTTCTGAGGTAAGGTTTAGGTCTCTAGATGGTGTCGGTTCTGTGAACTAAGTCTGTCCTGTGTCGGCCGGGAGACATCTTATGACGGGTCTTAATTGAGTATTTCCACCTAGGTCAAAGGTCGCATCTACGGCGGTCATGACTTCTGGAAAAAAGTGCCCAAGTTCGCTCGGTAAGACGCTACGACTCTTGCTTGCCGCAGCGGCCATGCCGGTCGGAGCGTATGCGCAGACCACGATCACCTTTCAGCAAGGCACGGCTGGTTACCTCGGTGGCGTCGACCGGAACCTAACTGCGACTACCGCCGCCGCCAACGTTGCCCTTGGCGAAGTTGCCATGAATAACGGCACGACGGTCGCAGAGTCCCAGTATTTCCTAAAGTTTAGTAGCCTGTTTGGCACGGGGGCCGCCTTTATTCCGACGAACGCGACGATTTTGAGCGCGACGTTGACCCTGAAGGTTGGGGCGACGACGGGCGACACTGCGGCGGCGACTTCTGCTGGAATCACCGTGGCCCCGATGCTGGCGGATTTTACCAATGCCACTTCCTTGGTCTCCTTTAGTGGGGTCAGCGCTGTCGGGACCACCTTATTGACGAACGGTCCGCTCTATGTGAACGGTTTGACCAAGTTACCCACGGCAATCACCAGTCCAGCGGTACTCAATACGTCGTATTCAGCGAACGTTACCCAAGCCGTCCAAGCTTGGTCTTCTGGTGCCTACACGAATAATGGCTTCGTCGTCCAGTCCCAGGTCGCCGATCTCCTGCGTGTCAACGGCGATGCGGCCACGACGGTCGCCAATCGCCCGATTCTGTCGGTGACTTACGTCACGAATGGCACGACTACTTCGTTCAAGAATGGCGTTAATGGGTATGTTGGCTTCACTGGCATCACGACCCAGCACCCTTCCGACGGTACCTTGGCTACGACGCAGATCACTGCGACATCGACTAAGGTCACCTTAGATGGGGCCACCGGAAATTCGTTACCGGGTAATGTCGCCAGTCCGGATTGGCTAGGTTTACTCAAGGTCGGGAATATCTTTGGTTCCGCTAAGTCGCAGGTTCCCACGCGTGCCACCATCTCGAAGGCTTGGGTAATCGTGAACACCGGAACCAGTTCCAATGATCAGTCGGGTGGACCTTATAACATGTATCGGATGATTACCGCCTGGGATACGACGTCGACCTATGACTCCTTGAGCACTGTGGGCGGCCCTTACCTTGGGCCGATTTCGGGCACCGACTACCTGGCGGCTGGGGTGACGTCCTCGCCCAGTTCCTTGCCGCAGGGTGCCAACAGCCTCTTCGATATCACGGCGGACATCACGGCTTGGAAGAATGGGACGGCTAATAATGGTTGGCTATTCCGCACGCGCACCTCGACCGACGGTTGGGCGTTTAACGGCCCCGGTGCGACCGACGTCAATAAACGTCCGGAACTTCAGGTGAATTACGTCGTTGATCAGCTGCGTTGGAAAGGCGACGTCTCGGCCGTATGGGACGCGGGGACCGCCGTCGGTACGGGTGGCACGAACAATTGGATGTTAGAAACAGCGGGGACGGCCACGAACTTTATTCCGACGGACCGCGTGCTCTTCGATGATACCGCTGCCGGGACTGGTGCGGTGACCATTAGTGTGGCGGCCGATTTGCAGCCGCAACGTGTGACCTTTAATAATGCGACCCGTGATTATTTACTCACGGGTCCGGGTGCGCTCACCGGTGGTGGTGAGTTTTGGAAAACCGGCGGAGGGACCACTGTCATTACGACGAATGTTCTGCTCACGGGGGGCGCGCGCATTTTTGCTGGAACTTTGCAAGTCGGCACCGGCGGCACGGACGGCAATTTGGCTGGTCCGATTATCGTCGATGCAGGGGCGATGTTAATCGTCAACCGTAGCGATAATATCACGAACACCGAATCCATCACGGGGGCTGGTAATGCCACGAAACTTGGCGCGGGGCGTTTTGATGCAGGCGCAGCTTTCAATTTGACCGGAAACTTAACGATCAACGGTGGTACCTTGGCGGTTGGTGCCGGTGCCCGTCCATCCTCCGTTTCCGTGGGTGCGGGTGCGACGTTTGCGGTGACGAGTGGCCTCACGACCACGACGATGCTCTTGCCGACCCTGACACTGGCTACTGCGGGTGCCACCCTGCAGTTCGAGTTGGCTACGCTGAGCAATCCGACGGTACCGTTACTGTCTGTGACGGGGACCGATGGTTTGGTCTTATCGGGCGGGGCGCATCAGTTGAACATCGTATCCACGGGTTCACTCGGTCTGGGGACGTTTACCCTAGTAAACTACGTTGGGGCCGACATCGCCGCGGGGTTCACCTTGAATACGTTGCCGCAGCGCCTCATCGGTAACCTCGTCTACAATACTGCCGCTAAGTCGATTGACCTAAGCATCACTGACCAAAACCAGATTCTTTGGAGTGGCGTGGTCGATGGCACTTGGGATGCCGGCACGGGCGTGAATTTAGGTGGTACCATGAATTGGATCGAGAAAGCCAATACCGCTGGGTCGGCCGCGACCAATTTCTTCGCGGGCGACAAGGTTGCTTTCGATGACACCGCTGTCGTACGCGTCATCAACCTCGTGGGCGAAATTGGCCCGAGCGGGGTAAGTGTAAATAGCCAGTATGATTTCACCTTCGGCGGTACGGGTACTTTGGCTCCCACCGGTGCTTTGACCAAAGCAGGTACGGGCCGGCTTACGCTCCTAGCCAGCAAGACTTCCGCCGGTTTTACCTCCATTAACAATGGAGTCCTTCAACTGGGCGATGCTACGAACACTCCCACCTTATCGGGTACGGTCACCATTGCCGCTGGCGCTAACCTGAACGTCGTCAACGGTACTTTGGCGGCGGTCACGACGGTTGCGACGGGTGGCAGTCTGCGCGTGGACGGCGGCACTGTCACCGGTGCTCTCAATCTTTCAGGTAATGCCGACTTCTTTGGCGGCAACCTATCCGGCGTGGCGACGCTCGCAGCGGGTGGCCTCCTGAAGGTAAAGTCGACCTTCGCGGGCTCGTTAACCGGTAACATCATTGTCCCCACGGATGCGACGTTGCAGTTTGAGCAAGCAGCAGCCATTCGCTTCGACAAGGTCGTTTCGGGGACGGGTGTGCTTAACTTTAACGGCCCTGGTCGCACTACTTTCGGTGGTAGTAGCAACGGCTTCACTGGCACGGTCAACGTGAATGCGGGCGAGTTTCGCATCGACGATCCTGGGACGGGTGGTGACTTAGGTGTTACTAATATCATCGTCAATAATGGTGGCCGTTTTCAGTTCGGCGATACCTCCATCGGTAATCCGGATTTACCGGGGACTACTTACATTACCATCAACACGGGCGGCGTCATTGCCTTTCAAGAGGCCGAAGACTTTGGCGGCATCCATCTCAATGGGGGCACGGTCCTGCTCGAGCAGAGCGGCTTCAATCTCACCGGTACCACCGCGATCATGGTCTGGAACTCTGGGACCATCAAAACCTTGGATGGTGGTACGTCCCCATACAACATCGCAGGCACTGCCGGATCCCCAGTTCTGAAGCTCACGAGCGGTGTGGTTGAGGTGAGTGGCTTAGCGGCCCTGAACTTACCCAGCGGTATGCAGGTTGCCGAAGGCACCTTGAGACTGGTTTCCGCAGCTAATCTCGGCAGCGGTGCCATGCCGATTGCCTTGGGTAGCGACGCCACCGCGGTCACGCCCACCGTGGGCACGTTGGAATACACTGGTTTGACCGCCACCCGTTCCGGGGCTTTCATCGTGAATCAAGGGGGTGGGGTTATCTCGGTCACCACCTCTGGCGCAACGTTGACCTTATCTGGGACGCTTTCCGGGGCAGGTGATCTGAAGAAGCTGGGTGCTGGCAATCTGTCGATGGGGGATTCTTCATCCTACACCGGTTTAATCACGGTGACGGAAGGCGGTTGGACCTTGGGGGCCAACGTAGTGGGGCAGTCGCTGTCAACCATCCGCCTTGACGGTGGTAGCCTTCTCTTCGCAGGCTCGGTCAGCGGAGCGAGCCAGTTTAACCTGGGTGAACTGCAACTGGCGCCGACGGCCACACAACGCGATATCGTTTTAGTGGATACGGCTGCCTTGCCTTTGCCGGCTATCTTAAACCTGGGTGGCAAGAACGTTGACATGGTCTTTGATGGCACGTTCTCCGGGGCCGGCACGTTGGTGAAGGTCGGGACTGGTTTGCTTAAGCTCACGCAGGCGAACCCTTTGAGCGGGACGACCAAATTATCGAACGGCACGCTGACTTTAGCCCATCGCGACGCCCTTCGCTCCAGTACCTTAGATTTGGCTGGTGGAACGCTAGTCTTCGATGCCGCCGTGACCTCCAAGGTTTTTGCTCTAGGTGGCCTGACGACTTCACTGATTACACCAGCCAATCTCGCCTTGGTGAATTCGGTGGGGGACGCGGTGACCTTGGAAATCGGCCGAGGCGACGCGAGTTCGCTCTTTACGGGGGTCGTGAGTGGACAGGGTGGCCTCACTAAGATTGGTAACGGCACTTTGACGCTGAGCGGCGCCAATACCTTTACGGGTGAGTTGAAGGTACAGGCCGGTACCGTCGCGCTCGCCGGTGTCAGTCTGCTGTCGGGCGGCGTCACCATCGATGGCGGCGTGCTGCAGGTTTCCACCGCACTGGCACTGGAAAACGTGGTGACGCTGAATGTGCCAAATAGTGGTGGAATCGCTTGGGGTGCCGGCGTTAGCGCGGATATCTCCGCTAAGTTGCCGACGCTTTTAGCTGGCACGACCTTTACGTTCGATACGAGCGGCAATAATGTGGCCTTCGCTCTTCCGTTGGCGGGCGCTGCGACCGTGCGCAAGGTAGGGGCAGGGCAATTGCTCGTCCCAGCTGCCCCAAGCTTCACGGGTAAGTGGGTGCTCTCAGGGGGAGAGTTAGGCATGGCCACGGACGCTGCTTTCGGTGCCGTTCCTACTAATATCGTCGCCGATCAGGTGGTCCTGGATGGCGGTGCTATTCAGGCTACCTCCAGTTTTACGCTCAATGCCAAGCGTGGCTTACTCGTACGGACTGGTTCGACGGGCTACCTCAATCCGGTTGCTGGTGCCACCTTGCGCGTGGAGTCTGTGATCTCCAGCGAATCCTCCGTCGCTACGCTCGTGATCGGTGGGCCCAATGCCTTCTTTACCGGCAGCGGTACGGTCGTGCTTGCGGGGGCGAATACCTTTGCGGGTTCCTGGTTGATTCAAGACAGCACGTTGCAGGTAGCCTCGATGGGAGACGGAACCAACCCGTCCGCCTTGGGGCTCGTGCCCATGACGCCCGCTGGCCTCAAGTTCTCGGGTGGCACCTTGCTCTATAGCGGCGCAGGTGAGTCGACGGCCCGTGGCTTCACCGTGGCTGGCAGCGGGGCCCGCTTTAGCTCGGAAGGGAATGGAGCTTTGGTGATCACTTCCTCGGCGTTGGTGGATTTCAGTAATGACTTCAGCCCGAACCGCCGTTTGACCCTGGCTGGTTCTAACTTGGGCGGAAATATATTCGCCGCCGAGATGTTCGAGTCGGATTCCTCACAGTTTGTATTCTCCGGACTAATCAAGGAAGGCGTCGGCCAGTGGTTACTCTCCGGTCCGGCGGCACGCTTCGCGCCGACGGCTGAATTCAACCTTAATGCCGGCCAACTTACTTTCACGGCGGGTGCGTTGGGCGATAATACTTACACGGGTCCGGTGGTGGTTAGCGGAACATCGACACTGGCTTGGGCCTCTGGTAATAACGATGACCTGTCGGCGCGCCTGCGCATTACTGACGGGTCGACGGCGACGTTTGATATCGCTTCGGGCGGCTTAGTCCGCCTCGGCAGTTCGTTGACGTTTGGTGCCGCGGCTGACGGTCGTATGGTCAAGCAAGGCTCAGGTGCGTTAGTCTTCGCCGCCGCCAACGCCTTTAGCGGAGGCCTGACGGTGGAGCAGGGAATTGTTAGGGTGACTGCCGCCAGCGGCCTAGGCTCCGGTGCAGTCACGGTCAACGGAGGCACCTTGAGCGTGGAAGCGAATCTCAGCAATGCAGTCCAAGTCACGGGTGGCACTTTGACCGGCGGCGGCGCCCTAGGTGTAGTCACCATGGGCCAAGGTGCAATTCTCAGCCCCGGTGTGTCTGTCGGTACGCTGACTATTAGTTCCTTGATTTTACTCAATGGATCTTCGCTAAAATGGGAATTGGCTGACGCGGCCGGTGCCATGGGGACGGGCTACGATAGCCTAGCCGTGACGGGTCAGCTCGACTTGATCAGTGCCAGCCCAGCCACCCGGATCGTGCTGAAGGCGGTCTCGGTCGGCAATACTGGCGCCCCACTCAACTTCCAACGTAACCTACCTAACAGTTTCGTCTTCGCCAACTTTGGGTCGCTGGCCTTGGGGTCGAATCAGAACGTCGCTGATCTGTTCAGTTTGGATTTCAGTGAGTTCCGCTACACCGACGGCACACTGGCCAATGCTGCGGATTGGCAGGTGACGGCTGACGCGTCAGCACTTACCTTGAGCAACATCCCTGAGCCTTCGACGTATGGCCTCGGCCTGGGTGCCCTCGCCCTCGCGCTGGTCGCTCTTCGCCGCCGTAAGCAAGCTAAGGCTATTTGAAGGTCAGGAGCTTAGATGATTTCCAGATTTCGCCCTTAGGACCGACGAGCATGACGGCGAGGCCTTCGCGTTCGGCGAGGGCTTGCGCGTCTTTCCAGCCTGAGGCCATGAGCGCAGTCGACCAGCCGTCCGCTTGGAAGCAGCTGGGGTGGTAGACGCAACAGAGCTCGATGGTCGGTTCGACGGGTTGTCCAGTCTTTGGCGAGAGGATGTGGGAGATGGATTTACCCGCAGCAGCGCGCTTGGCGCGGTAAAGACCGGAGGGGCTCAGGGCCATGTCTTTGAGCACGGGTTTGGCGATCATTGCCCGCGTATTAAAGGGGTCTTCAATGCCGACCTGCCAACTGCCAGCGGCCAAGAGTTCACCCCCGACTTCGATGAGAAATTCCTTTTGCCCAGCTTGGCGTAATACTTGGGCCACGCGATCAGCGGCGTAGCCTTGCAGCACCGAACCCAGGTCTAACTGCACGCGCGGGTGGCTCTTGCGCAGGCTCCCGTTGGTCACGTCCAAGGTGAGCTTATCCGAGCCGACAAAGGTCAAGGTCACGCGGAGTTTCTCGGCGGTAGGAACGGGTAGGTTACTTCCGGCTGGTCCGTAACCCCACAGGCTGGTTAGGGGGGCGATGGTGACGTCGTAGTTTCGCTCGGAGGCCGTCCAGAGTTTCTGGGTGAAGGCGAGTATCTCCGTCAGCTCGGCGTCGATGGCCATCGGCTGCGTCGACTCGAGTTCGTTGAAGCGGATGGCCTGCGAGCCTTTGCGCCAGTGCGAGAGCGAGAACTCCACGCGATTAATCTCCGCTTCGATATCTTTGTGTAGGGTCGTTCGGTCGGCGATGGGGCCACGCACCTTGACCGTCCACGTCGTCCCGAAAGCTCCACCGTGCATTTCGGCGACCGGGGCCGTCGACTCACTCTGCGCCGTGATGAGGTTAAGGTTCTCCCGGGGCCGTCCGAGCGTGAGCAGGGCACCGACGAGTAGGAGCAGCACGGCGAAGGTGTCGCGTTTCGCCCAAGTCTCGTGCTGGCTTTGCGTGCGGGTGAAGTTCAGCAGTGCGCCCGTCGGGCAACCGTACTTGCAAAAGCCTTGGGGGATGAAGACAGCGACGACGAGTCCGAGGCCGGCGAGGATGAGCGAGCTCAGCGCGACGCCACTGAGCACCCAGGCATCAAAGGGCTCTATCTGCCCGAGACTCCAACGCGGCCAGACCAAGGCCGCGAGGAAAGCGCCCCCGAGTAGGATGAACGGGATGACGCGTAGCCACTGGTGAGTCCTCGCCGAGAGGCGGATATGTAGTTTCGGGAATCGCCCGAGGAGTTCTTGGGCGGCGCCATGCGGGCAGATTTGGTGGCAATAGGCTTGGCGGCGAGTCGACCAAGGGACGAGCAGGGCAATCGCGCCTAGGGCCACCAGACCCGTGGTCGGCCCTCCCGGCAGGCCGTAGCGGGCCCAGCCGACGAAGAGGGAGAGCGAGACCATCTGGCCGAGCCAAAGCCCCAGGCCGGCCACCAGGAGTAGCTGCCAGGCTGTCCGTACCCACGGCTTCCCGTGCAGGCTGGTAAAGGTCATCAACAGGGCACCGACTAAGAAGCACCAGATGGCTGCTTGTTGGATCAGGCCCCAGGTGCCCCTACGCTTAGCGAGCTCGCCCTTGGCGTCATCCGTGAAGCGCTGCTTGATACCTTCGGCAATGGCATAACTCGTCAAGGTCGCCCCTGCCACGCCTTCTAGTTGCGCACTGGTAAAGTCTATCTTCGGCCATTCCTTGGTAGTCCACTTAGTGAGCGACTGCAGGTACTCACGGTCGTCATAGATCCGCTGAACGTAGTGGGTCGTGTCGTAGGTCTCGCGCAGGACAATCTTGCGAAGCGTCAACTGGTCGACGTCGACGGCGATGAGCGTCTCCGAGGGACCAGCGTAACCATTAATTTCGTCGGACGACGGCGAAGAGCGCACGGCGTAGCCGAGGGCTTTGCCTTGAGCGTCGCGCACCAGGTTCCAGCCGAGGCGTGGGACGTTGCGCTCGAAACCCACGGCGGCAGGGAAGCCCAACTTCTTAACTTCGTCGAGCGAGAGCGGGGTCGGGAAGCGCAACGAGGCGTAGGTACCGGCGGTGCGTTGCTGGATGGATTGGACGACGGACAGGGCAGTGAGCGTGGAGCCGGCATAGCCTTCGAGCTTTGGGGACGGCTCTGAGGTCGGGCGCCAATCACGGAAAGACTTCGCGAACTTCGGGTTGTCGCGGAGCTGGTCGACGTGCCCCGGCGTATCCTCCGACGACAGGATGCGCGTGCCGACGACGCGGTCATGGTTATCGAGCGCGACGAGAATATTACTGGGTCCTTGGTAACCGACGACCTTCTCGGCCTCCGGTTGCGTCGTGAGCAGGAGGCCGATCTTGTTCTGATACTTATCACGGACAATGAGGGTGGACTGTGGGCCCGGCTTGAGGGCCACCGCTTCGGGGAAGAACGCCTGCGCATCCGCCAGCGTGAGGTGTGCGAGGGCGGAGTCTGGAGACGGCGTGGTCAGCTGCAGCAGCCACACGGCGATGCCCAGCGCCGCGAGGCGCCAGAGCCGCACCGCCCAGCCTTGCAGTCGCCCCATGCCTTATTTGGCGGGCACTAGCTGCACCGCGTCGGCGTGGATGTTACCGTTAGCGTTCTTTCCGCCGATCGTGAGCGTGTGGGCGCCCGACGCGAATTCGTAGGTGCCGAGGAGTTGGAAGCCGCCTTCGGGGTTGGACTTCTGGTTCGCCGTGAGCGTCACGACCTGCTTACCCGTCGGGTTCAGGGTAATGGTCGTATTGCTCGCGCGATTTTCGTGCCCGGCCCAGTAAAGACGAACTTCATAGCGGCCCGCCTGCGGAATCTTGAAGGTATAAGCGGCCTCGTTATCGCCCTTGGGAGCGTAGTGGTAGCCGGCACCGAGGTGCGGGATGCCGTGGCCAGCGCTCCATTTCCCCGTGAGCTTAGCTTGCGAGTCGTCGACGACGATGCCCGGGAGCTTGGCGAGTTCCGCCATTTCATCGACGGAGAGTTTGTTCGGTGCGCCCGCGGCCTTGCCGAGGTCGGCGTTCATGCGACCAACGGGGAGCTGCTTGAAGTCGGCGATGGAGGTGTCGAGCGAGAGTTCACCGTCTAGCGACGTGCGGCGCATGCGGCCCGGCTGTTCCATGAGCTTGATCAGCGCCGGGAGGTGCTCCTGGTAAACGCCGCGCGGATTGGTCTTCTCGCGGACCGCGAGGTAGGCGGCCTTACCGACGACTTCGCCCATCATGCCAATGGTGCGCATGACGCGAACGGTGCCAAGGGCCTCGTGCGTGACGGAGATGTGGCGGCCCGCCATGAAGAGGTTATCGATGTTCTTCGAGTAGAAGAGGCGGTAAGGGAGTGGATAGCCGTTGCGACGGTCAACGGCAGTGACGTGCTTACCGCTCGCATCGACGTAGCCGAAGGCGGCACGGGAGATGAACGGGTTGTCCGGGAACTTCTTAGCATACTGCTCACGGGCGTAGTGGAGGTCGATGTCCCAGGTGGTCGGTACGCAACCATCGACGAAGTCCTTGCGGGCCACGATGTCTTCCTTGTTTAGGATGATGTCGCCAGTCAGGAGGCGGGATTCACGCGGGCCGCCGACGTGCGAGGCCCACTTGAGGTCAGCCAAGGCGTACTTGTCTTTTTGCTCGCCGTTTTTGAGCGCGGAGAAGGCGCCATATAACGCGCGGAGGTTCCAGTCACGGATGGTTTCGAGGTCCTTGATGGGGTCCTTGTCGAAGCCGGATTCCCAGAACCACTCGGCTTTCATGAAGGGCTTGTCGTCGAGCTTCGAACTAGATTTCTGCAGCAGCGGGAAGTCACCGAGGGCTAAGGGCAGGGCCCACGGCGTGGCGGGCCAAGCGATGGGCGTAGCGGCGTCCTGGTAGAACCACATGTTCGACATCCCCATACGCTTGTTGGGTTCGGTGCGGTATTCGGCGCCCGCATAGGCACCGACCCAGCCGTGGCCGGTGGTGTCGGCGACAAACTTCGCACGGAAGAGACGCTCGCGGCCGGTCTTAACGTCGATGGCCTTGACGGCGGCGATGCGGTTGCCGTCCATAACGACGCCGGTAGCGAAGTGACCGAGGAAGAGGCTGATATTCTTTTCAGCGCGGACGACCTTCTCCTTCAGCTCGTCCCCGAAGCTATCGACGCGACCAGGGCTGTCGGGCGAGCGGTCCGCGATTTCTTCGATGATCTCGCCGAGGTGCGGGTATTTGCCACGCGTGGTGCCGCCCATCGCCCAGACGCCGATTTCGGAACTGCCGTTACCGCCGAGGACAAAGCGGTCTTGGATGAAGGCGACCTTGAGCGACTGACGGGCGCCCGAGAGCGCGGCGCCGAGGCCACCGTAGCCACCGCCGACGACGACGAGGTCATACTCACCCACGTCTTCGGGGCCGTTCGGATTGTTGAAGGAGTTACGGTAGGCGGCGAGGCCCTGGGCGGTGTCGGGCGGGACGCCCTTGTCCTTGGTCAGGACGATGGCATCGCAACGGCCATCGAACCCGGTGAGGTCATGGAGCGCGATTTTGGCTTCGCCTGCGGCGAGCGTGACCTTACCGCCTTCCTGCCAATGCCACTCCGCGCCTTTGGCACCGAACTCGGTGGCCAGGGGTTGGCCGTTGACGATGAGTTGGAAGCGGCCGGGGGAGCCAGGGGCGTTCCAGTGGCCAACCCAATCCTTGGTGCGGACCCAGACGTAGTATTCGCCCGTGCTCGGAATCTTTGCGGTGCCTTGGGCGTCAGCGACGGGCTTACCGAGGCCGTGAGCCAGCAGGTAGGGCGAGCCGACGATGTTAGTGAAGGCGGTGTCCAGCTTCCAGCCGCCATGGGAGGTGAGCGACTCGGCTTCAATGAAGACGGTCTGGGCGGAGGCAGCGGCGGAGGCGACGCAGGCGAGTCCGAGGAGGCGGAGGGCGCGGGGGAGCATGTTGGTAGGAAAAGGAGAAGGCGGGCGGCTTCCAATAGTATTATCCATAGGACGGCTGCCATTTTAAGGCATTTAGAGGATGCCATCCTCGGGATTAGGGATACTTTACCCGCATGCTTCGCCCCGTCTTGCTCCTCGCCTCCGCTGTTTTGGCCGTCGCCGCCGACCTGCCCCGTGAGAAATTACTCGTGGACCTCGATGCCCGGGTGGGCCTCACGGTGGATGCGCAAGGCCGTGTGACCAAATGGGTCAACCAAGCCGGCCCCGCCGAGGTGCGTGATTTTGTGGGGCAGGACCAAGGTCGCAAGGTTCCTGGCTCTGGTCTGCCGACTGCCCCGAAGGATGCCACGGAGGGTGTGGGCTTTGCAGCTCAGGAACTCGTCTGCCACGAGGAGAAAGCGCTTGATGGCGTGGTGAGCGGCGATGGCTGCACGTGGATCGCGGTGCTGCGTCCCGCCGTCCAAGCGAAGGGTGGCCTCAAGGACGTGAATTCCTTTTTTGGTAATCTCCGTAACGGTAGTAAATATGAAGGCCTGTGGGGCTGTCTCGATGACGACAACACGGTCTGGTGGGGCGCCCGCAATGGGCTGACCTTCGGCCGGTTCGACGTGAACAATCCCAAGGTCGCTGGCCCCAAACTCACCGCCGGTAAATGGGTGGTCGTGGCGGGCCGTCTGGGCGCCGGCACGGGAGAGGTCAGCGCTGAACTTTTTGTCGATCAGCCGAAGGCCGTGGCGACAGCTAAGTTCCCCGTGAACCCTAAGGCCGACGCTTCGAAACTTTGCATTGGGCAGGAACGCGACGCGATTAATCACCCGGGCTTCGAGTCCTTTGATGGGTCCATCCGCCGCTTCCTGCTGTGGAATCGGCCGCTCACGGACGAGGAACTCCAGCAGGCCCTAACGGCCGTTAAGTAGTCTTCTTCTTCGCAGCATCTTCCGCGGCGGGCGCCTTTTCGGCGGCCTTCTTCTTCTTGGAGTTGTCCATCACCTTGGTGCGCTGGGTGTCCATGGCGTCCATCACTTTCTCGAGCGACATCATCTTGATGCTGGGGTCGTTCGTGCTAATCGCAGTCATGAGGGTGCTGCGGACCTCGTCCACGGCGCGGCGGGCGTCGGCAACGATATCCTTCTTCTCGGCACCGGTCGCAAATTCCAGACGGCTACGGGTTTCCACCATGCGTTCGCGAGCGGCCTTCACGGATTCATCCTGGTAGGCTTTCAGCGCGGCGACCTTAATCTTCGCGAGCTCCTCCTTGGAGACTCCGTCGACTTCATCGGGTACGACAGCCTGACGTTGGGCACCGCCCGCGGCGGCGGCGCGCTTCGCGGCTTTCGTCGCCGGCTCCGTTGGAGTCGTGGCGGTGGGCTTGGCAGCGTCGGCGGCGAAAGCGAGGCTGGCGGCGAAGAGGAGGAAGAGGAGGGGTTTCATTGAAGATAGGGGTTAGGGGATAGGGGGTAGGGGATGGGGGATCGGGAGTCTTATTTACCGCGGCCGTTACGCATGCCCTGTTCCATGGCTTCGCTGATCTTGGCGATGGTTTCAGCGGAGAGTGAAGGGTCGATCTTGGCGACGGCGGCACGCATCGCGGCACGCATGGTGGTGGCGGCTTTTTCGAAGTCAGGTTGCATGTCGGCGCGCTCGCTGCCGGTGAGGAACTGCGTCTTCGCGGTCAGCTCCTGCAGCTTGGTACGCGCGGCTTTCCAGTCGGCGTCTTGGTAGGCGCGGCCCAGGGCGGCTTTAAACTTGGCGGTATCTTCGGGGCTGATGCCGTCGATCTGTGGGACCTGTACGGCACCGCGGACGGCCGGCGTTGCCGGCAGGGTCTTCTTGTCGGCCTGCGGGTCGCGTACCGCCGGCTTGGCGTCCGTGCTGCCGGGGAAGGCTTTGCCGTTACCGGTTACCGCCTTCTTGTTGGCGTCTTGCGCACGGCTGCGTTGCTGCTTCTCAAAGGCATCGCTGACCTTGCTGATGGTCTCCTTGGAGAGGGAAGGGTCCGCCTTAGCTATGGCCGAACGGGTGAGTTGGACGAGTTTGTCGACGATGGCTTCGAGTTCACTGCGCATGGACTTCTTTTCGTCATCGCTGGCGAATTCAGCCTGCTTGCGGATTTCTTGGATCTTTTCGCGCGCGGCCTGGATTTCTGGGTCGGCGGCGATCTTGGCGGCGGCACGGCGGAACTTCAGGAGGTCTTCTCGGGAGACCCCTTCGACTTCCGGCATGCCGGGCACGCTGGCGGAGGTGGCGGGCTTGGCCGTCGACGGCGTCGTCGGGGCTGGGGCATCCGCGGCGGTCAGCGCGGTGGCGGCGAGGAAAAAGGCAAGTAAAGGGCGGGGCATGGGCTTAGTCTTTATACACCGAAAGTGGCGGGAAGTTCAATTATTCGGGAGATGGACGCAAAAAAAAGACCCCGGCGAACCGGGGTCTGATTGGAGCCGGGTAATCCGAAGATTACTTGGCGGCCGGAGCGTCGGCAGGCTTTTCGCCCTTACCTTCGCCCTTGCCCTTACCTTCGCCACCCTTGCCGCCCTTGCCGCCTTGGCGGTTCTTCATGGCTTCGTCGGCTTTCTTGATGACTTCAGCGAGGGAAGCGTCAGCCTTAAGGATCGCGGCGTTAGTGGCTTCGCGGACGGCGAGCATGGCCTTCTGGACGTCGGCACGAGCGGCTTCCTTGTCTTCAGCCTTGGCAGCCTTTTCGCGGGCAGCGGTGGCAGCTTCGTTAGCCTTCTTCACTTCAGGGGATTCCTGGGCGGCCTTGCGGGCTTCCTGGTATTTCTTCATGTCCTCGGCGGAGACGCCGGGGATCGCGAAGTTACCACCCTGGGGGCGGCCTTCGCCTTTCTTGGCTTCGCCCTTCGGGGCATCAGGCTTCTTAGCGTCGCCGGCAGGGGCGTCGGCGGCCACGAGGCCAGCGGCGGCGATGAGGGCGAGGAGGAGGGGGAATTTGAGTTTCATAGGTGTATATTGGGTACGCCTATGAAACCCCCGGAGCCGAGGGTTGTTTCAGTTATTTATTAGTTTTATGACACTGTGCTCCAATGACTTAAGTCTTAACTCGGGTAGGCTGTCTAAATGAGCTCCCCGCTTTTCCTCCATCTGCCACATGCTTCGTCCGTGATTCCGGAGGGTTGTCGGAGGGATTTCCTGATTGGGGTGGAGGAACTGGCGAGCGAGCAGCTGCGCTTAGAGGATCGATTCACCGATGAGCTCTTTGGGTCGGGTTGGCCAGCCGCCCAAGCTTGGACAGCCCCCGTCTCTCGGCTGGTGGTCGACGTCGAGCGGTTTCGGTCCGACGAACAAGAGGCCTGTGCGGCGGTGGGCATGGGCGCGGTCTACGTGCGCGGGACCCGCGGGCAAGCCTTGCGCCGACCCGATCCGGAGCGCCGTGAGGTGTTGTTGAAAACCTATTACGACCCACACCATCGGGCCTGCGAAGCTGCGACCGCCCAAGCCTTGGCCACGTGGGGTCGCTGCGTGGTCCTAGACGCGCATAGTTACCCAACGGGTCCTTTGCCGACGCAGCGATCCGATGCGCCGCAGCCCGAGATTGGGCTGGGGACGGATGCCTTCCACACCCCGGCCGTCCTGCGCGAACTGGCCCGAAATTACTTTGCCGACCATGGGCTCGAGGTGGGCGTGGACGAGCCGTTCAATGGCACCTTCGTGCCGACGTGTTTCTGGCGGCAGGAACCACGCGTGCATTCCTTGATGGTCGAGGTGCGACGCGACCTCTATATGAATCAAGCGACGGGCGCGAAAATCGCGGGCTTCACTCGGATCCAGGATTTACTCAGTGGCTTCCGCACCGTCTTGGCCGCCTATGCCGTGGCTTGATTACTTCGCGGCCGGTAGGCCAGCCGGGGTTTCCGCATACTTCTGGCGCAGCGTACGCATGCCTTCTTCGTAGAGGGCTTCCGCTAAGGGTAACCGGGCTTCCTGTGACTCTGGGGCTAAAGTGGGGAAATCCTTGTTGATTTGCTGAATCATCTCGAGGACTTTCTTGTTGGCGGGCACTTCGACCCAAGAGCGCAGGGCAGCGGCGAAGCGTTCGTGGTCGACCTCGTTCATCTCCTGGACCTCGCGGACGACGCTGGCCCAGGCGAACTTCTGGCGTTCCGCTGGCGGGAAGGAATCGGGAAAGACGTTACGCGCTGGGTCGAGCTTGAGTCCTGCGGCGGAGCGCGGTGCGGCCGCGAGGACGGGGCGGGGCTTAGCCCCAGGAGCGGTGGGCTTTGCGACGATCGGGACTGACTTCGCGATGGGCGTCGGCGTCCAGAACCACGCAATCACGGCAACCGTGAGGACGGCGGTGATGCCGACGATGAGTCCAGACCGATTCATGAGGGCCAGCGCTCAACGCGCCAGCGGCCGTTACATGATGATGACGGGAGCCGGAGCCGGGGCGGCGGGCTGTTCGCCGGCTGGCTTGGTGCCGGCGGGGACGATGGTCGCGCCGTCGACGGTCACGGTCGGCTGGACGGGGGCGGCGGGCGGAGCGTCCATCTTGGCGAGTTCCTGCTTGGCGATGCCCAGACCCTTGTTCCGCAGCGCGGACAATTGATCCATCAGCGCTGGCTTTTCGCCGTCACTCGCGGTGCGCCACTTCTCCGAGATTTCCCGGGAGCTCTGGAAGATTTGCTGGAATTCCGGATTGGCGAAGGAGCTCCGGAAGAGGCGGCCCATCTTTTCGCGGTCACCGCCGACGAGGTCTTCAAACTGCTTGCGGCCGTCTTCGCGGAAGCTGCGGAAGCGCTGTTCGAGCTGTTCACGGGCGCCGCTATCGACGGCTTGGTCGGCGGCCACGAGCTCGGGCTGGACGTTGGTCGACTTATCGAGTTGGAGCCCTTTGACGCTGCGACCAGGCGCAGTGGGACGGGTCGTGGTGGTGGTGACTTCGTCGGAGGACTTGGTCGTGTTGGCCGCAAGCTCAGGGGCTTGGTTCGAGTAGTTGGCGATGACCACGCCACCGGCGACGCCGATGAAGAGGGTTAGGAAGAGGAAGGCTTTCTTATTCATGGGAGGAAGGTTACCTTAATAAACTCCGCAGGGAAGGGGGAAGTTCCAGCGTTTTCTGCGTTTGGGCCTCGGTGGACGGGCTTCCCCCTCGACTTTTAAGTGGTTTTGAGAGGCAATGCGGCATGTCTAGTTCCACCGCTCCCACCGCGCTCCGCGTCATCGACTCCCATACGGGGGGCGAGCCGACCCGGGTGGTGGTTTCGGGCGGACCGGACCTGGGTGCCGGGCCGCTGTCCGAGCGTCTGCAGGTGTTTCGTCGCGACCATGACCGGTTCCGTTCGGCGGTGGTGAGTGAGCCGCGGGGTTCGGATGTCGTCGTGGGCGCCTTGTTGGTCCCACCGCACGATCCATCGTGTCGCTTCGGGGTAATTTTCTTTAATAATGTCGGGACGCTCTGGATGTGCGGGCACGGGACCATCGGGTTGGTGGTGACGCTCGCGCATCAGGGTCTCATCCAGCCGGGTGAGGTCCGCATCGATACCGCGGTTGGTCCGGTCACCGCGACGCTGCACGCCGATGGTTCCGTGACCATCGCGAACGTCCCGTCTTACCGTCACGCCAAGGCCGTCGCGGTCGACGTGCCAGGCCTCGGAATCGTCCGCGGCGATATCGCTTGGGGCGGTAACTGGTTCTTCCTTATCGAGTCGCATGGGTTGGAGGTTTCCTTGGCGAACATCGAAGCGCTGACTGATTACGCGTGGAAGGTTCGCCAAGCTTTGACTCAGACCGGTGTGACGGGCGCCGATGGTGGGGAGATCGACCATATCGAGCTCTTTGCGGCCACACCCACGGCCGATAGCCGGAACTTCGTGCTTTGTCCTGGTAAGGCGTACGACCGCTCGCCCTGTGGCACGGGCACGAGTGCTAAACTCGCCTGTCTCGCGGCCGACGGTAAACTCGCGCCTGGCGCCCTCTGGCGGCAGGAGAGCGTTATCGGCAGCGCCTTTGTCGGTTCGTATGAAATTCTCACCGACGGTAAGATTTGTCCGTCCATCACCGGCACTGCGTACGTGCAGTCCGAGGCAGTCTTCCATTTCCATCCGCAAGACCCTTTTGCTTGGGGTATCCGCTAAACAACGTGTCCGCGCCGGTCGTCATCGTCGGAGGAGGTATCGTCGGCTTGAGCGCCGCCTATGAGTTGCTGCGTCGCGGTCGTTCGGTGGTGCTGCTTGAGAAGGGTGCGCCTGACCACGATTCGTGTTCGCTCGGCAACGCCGGGATGATTGTCCCGAGCCACTTCGTGCCGCTGGCCGCACCGGGCATGGTGATGCTCGGCCTGAAGTGGATGTTTGACCGTGAAAGCCCCTTCTCAGTGCGCCCGCGGCTCGACCTCGACCTCGCCCGCTGGGGCTGGAAGTTCTGGCGTTCTTCCACCCAGCGTCACGTCGATCGCTGCACGCCGGTCCTGCGCGACCTCAACTTGCGCAGCCGCGAAATCTTCCTGCGTCACCGCCAAGAACTCCCGGGCTCGTTCGCCCTCGAGACTGTTGGACTACTTGCGTTGTGCCGCACGCAGGAGACCCTCGACCATGAGGCCGTCTTCGCCGCGAAGTCCAACGCCGTCGGCGTCCCGACCGAAGTCTTGTCCGCCGCTGAGGTCCGCCGTCGCGACCCGGGCATCGACTACGCCATCGCGGGCGCAGTGATGTTCACCAAGGACGCGCACCTCGACCCGCGTGAGTTGGTCAAATTACTTACGTCCGAAATCCAACGCCTCGGCGGCCGCATCGTCTGGAACGCCGAAGTCACCGATTGGCGCAAGGAAGGCACCCGCCTTAAGGCTGCCGTCACAACCGCGGGCGAATTCGTCGGTGAGACCTTCGTGCTCGCCGCGGGTGCTTGGTCGCCGGCCGCCGCGGAAGCCTTGGGCCTCCGGATCCCGATGCAGGCTGGAAAGGGCTATAGCATGCGCCTACCCCATCCGGTGCAGCGTCCCAAGTATTGCTCGCTCCTGATGGAAGCCCGCGTGGCCGTCACCCCGATGGGCGATGCGCTGACCGTTGGTGGCACCATGGAGATCACCGGCAACGACCTGTCCGTGAACCCCGCCCGCGTGCGCGGTATCCGCAAAGCCTTCGTTAAATATTACCCTGCATTCAAGGAGTCCGATTTCACTGAATTGCCCGTCTGGTCGGGCCTGCGGCCCTGTCCGCCGGACGGTATGCCGTACCTCGGCCGCACGCGGGCGGCGGAAAACCTCGTCGTCGCCACCGGTCACTCCATGATGGGCCTCAGCCTCGGCCCGGTCACCGGCGAAATCGTCGCCCAGCTCGTCTGCGGCGAAGCTACCTCGGTCGCACTGTCTGAGGTTGACCCCGATCGCCACGCCTAAACTTTCACCTCCTATTATCCATACCATGAAGAAGAAATCCTCCGCTAAACTTAAAGTCCGCGCCCAGTGGGAAGGCGTGATCCCAGCGATCACGACCCCTTTCCGTAAGGACGGCGAACTCGACCATAAGGAGATCACGCGTCACTGCCGCTGGATGGCAGAGTCCGGTAGCATCGGCATCGTGCCCTGCGGTTCCCTCGGCGAAGGCGCCACGCTGACCTTTGACGAGAAGGTCCGCCTCATCGCGACCTGCGTCTCCGCGGTCCCTGGCCTGCCCATCATCCCCGGCATCGCTTCACTTTCGACCGACGAAGCCGTCGCCCTGGCCATCGCCTCCAAGCAACTCGGTTGCGGCGGCCTGATGGTCCTCCCGCCCTACGTCTACAGCACCGATTGGCGCGAGATGAAGGCCCACGTCTCCGCGGTGATCGGCGCGACCGACCTGCCGTGCATGCTCTACAACAACCCGCCGGCTTATAAGACGGACTTCCTCCCCGAGCAGGTTGCTGAGCTCGCTGCTGCGCACAAGAACCTCGAGGCCATCAAGGAATCCTCAGGCGACGCCCGTCGCATCACCGCACTGAAGAACCTCCTCGGTAATCGCCTGACCGTCCTCGTCGGCATGGACGACTGCATCGTCGAAGGCGTCGCCGCGGGTGCCCGCGGTTGGATCGCTGGTCTCGTCAACGCCTTCCCCGAGGAATCTGTCGAGCTCTACGAAGCCGCCATGTTCGGCGACCAAGAGCGCGCCGATGAACTCTACGCCTGGTTCCTGCCGCTGCTGCGCCTGGATACCGTTCCTAAGTTCGTCCAGCACATCAAGTGGATCCAAGCGGAAGTCCGCGGTGGTAATCCCGCCGTCCGCGGCCCGCGTCTGGCCTTGGCTGGCGCTGACCTCGCCTTGGCTGCTTCGACCCTGAAGAAGGCCCTTAAGAACCGCCCGAAGATCCGCTAAGATGTCCGCCCTTACTGGCCTCTCCTACCTGGGTTTCTCGCGTGGTCGCGTTGGCGGCCGCACGTGGAAAGCCTTCGACAGCGCGCTGTGGAACGACATCCCCGAGGTCTTCCATTCGGCCACGGCGGCTGACGTCGCCACGGCGATGAAGCTCGCCGCGCAGGCGACGCCCGTACTCGCTGCGTTGTCCGGCAAAGCCAAAGCCGCGTTCTTACGCGACCTTGCGACCCGCATCGAAGCGGCGACGCCGGCTCTCGCCGCACGTGCGCAGCAAGAGACCTCGTTGCCCGAGGCGCGTTGCCTCGGTGAGATCGGCCGCACGATGGGTCAGCTCCGTCTCTTTGCGGACCTCGTGGAGAAGGGCGATTGGCTCGACGCGCGTCTCGAGCTTGCGAACCCCGACCGCAAGCCCTTGCCCAAGCCTGACCATCGCTCGATGTGCCGTCCCCTCGGCCCAGTCGCGGTGTTCTGTGCCAGCAATTTCCCCTTCGCCTATTCCGTTGCCGGTGGCGACACCGCCTCCGCGCTCGCCGCGGGTAATCCTGTCGTCGTGATGGCGCACCACGCTCATCCGGGTACCGCCGAAATTATGGGTGGCCTCATCGTCGACGCCGTGCGTGCTGCGGGTCTTCCGGAAGGCACCTTCTCGATGCTTATGGGCGACGGTAAAGACGTCGGCCAGCTCTTGGCCCAGCATCCCGCCTTACGCGCCATCGGTTTCACCGGTTCCCGCACGGGCGGTCGCGCCCTCATGGATATCGCCGCCGAGCGTGAAGTCCCTATCCCGGTCTACGCGGAGATGAGTAGCCTCAATCCGGTGGTTCTACTCGAAGGCGCCCTTGCGGCGCGTGGCGAAGCCATCGCCACGGGCTTGGCGGCTTCCTGCACCTTGGGCGTCGGCCAGTTCTGCACGCAGCCGGGCTTGCTCTTGATGGTGAAGACCCCGGCCGCGGAAGCCTTCGTCGGTCAACTCGCGGCGCATTTCCGCAACGCCCCGGAAGGCGTCATGCTCACGCCGGCGATTCAGAAGGCGTATGTCACTGTGCTCGCTGCGCGCGAGACTCGTGGTGGTATTCAATCCTTCTCGCATGGTAAGGGCAGTGGTAAGCCAGGCCGTGCGTTGCCGACCCTGCTCGCTGTTGGTGCCAAGACCTTCCTCTCGGATCGCAAGCTGCAGGCCGAGCTCTTTGGTCCGAGCTCGCTCATCGTCTGGTGCGACGACCTCGCTCAGCTCAGCAAAGTCCTCGAGTCGCTCGAGGGCAACCTCACCGCCACCTTGCACGGTACCGATGAGGAAGTCGTCGCCCAAGTCGCTCTCCGCGCGCAGCTCGAAGCCCTCGCGGGTCGCGTGGTCGTCAACGGTTTCCCGACCGGCGTGGAAGTCTCGCATGCCATCGTGCACGGCGGCCCGTACCCCTCGCTCTCGGATGGACGTAGTACCTCGGTGGGCTCGAACGCGATCTATCGCTTCACCCGCCTCGTCTGCTACCAGAACCATCCAGACGCCGCTTTGCCGGTCGAACTCCAGAACGCCAACCCCTTGGGCCTATCCCGTTTGGTCAATGGAGTGCGGAGTAGTGATGCGGTGAAGTGAGGTCGTCGCAAGGGAGGGCAAGGGTGCAGGAAGAGGCAGTGCAAAGGTGCAACGGTGCAAACGTGCACAGGTAAAGCCATGAAGAGGCCATCGCGTGGACAAGGGGTTGTGTTGCGGCCGCTGTTAACTTCCCGGTCTCCGGTCCCCCTTGGGTTCGATTGTTATCTGGGTAGGGTCAGCACTGCGTGCTGACCTAGTTGTCTCAGGTAGGGGCGCGACTGCGTCGCGTCCGTTTGACCGTGCATGGAGAAGGCCCACCACGCAGGGCTATCCTGCATTGGGTAGGGGCGTGGTTTACCGCGCCCTCCTGTGCCGGAGGACGTGACGCAGTCGCGCCCCTACCTGAGTTCGCCCTGCGGCGAACGGACGCGACCGTATCTTCGTTCTGGGTAGTATATCTTTAAGGCAATCCTTGCAACGCATGGTCGTCTCGTGAGACTTACAGCCAGAGTCCAAGCGTGCGCATGACGTGCGTGCGGACTCCTTAGGGGCTGCCGAAAGGCGGCCTCTTCCTTTTTCTAGTCAGTTTGGTAAGACGTTTTGCGATCCTAATGAGTTGCCGGGGTTTGGGTTCGTTAAAGAGGTGATTCGGGTGCAGAGCCTGTCTGCATAGGTAAGCGATGAGGTCGGTGAGCTGGAGAAGGCGCGAATCTCGTGAATCGCTATGGATGGGATTCTCGACTAGTTTGGCGTGCCACGGATGCGTCGGTTGCGGCTGGGCGCATTCATCTCGGCTCCATCGATAGTCCAAGGCCTTCTGCAGGGTTACTCTATCGGTCGTATCGGTGATTATCAATGCACGGCCTGTGAGTACTTTATCGAACTGGTTTATCAGTTTATGCCAAGCGTCCTTAAAGACGGAAGTACTTTGGTCTTTGTGCTGGATCACAACGATAAACCTAGCTTCGGTTTGGCGCTGAACCTCCTTGAGCATCCATCTGATTGCTCTGACGCGATTCCAGGCTGGAAGGCCGAGATGGAGGCGCGCCCCGCCGAGAAAATCGACGGCATGGATTTCTTTGTCATAGCTAAGACCTAGATGTTTCTGCATGCGTACCCGTGTGCGATGGATGCGCCAGTCGAATTC
Organism: uncultured Opitutia bacterium; assembly: GCA_903924185.1. GTDB lineage: Bacteria > Verrucomicrobiota > Verrucomicrobiia > Opitutales > UBA953 > UBA953. The sequence goes on from CAIYAN010000038.1 coordinate 42,768, forward strand.
GTGCCAGATCGACTCCGGGATTATCAGTGCAACGAGGATATACTCTTTGGTCGGCGAGTTCCTAGTGCCAGGGTCGCCGCTTTCGTCCACGTAAATCAAATCCATGCTTAGAGCCTGGCATTGCTTGCATGAATTTCACAACACCCTGTGGCTAGGCGCCTTCTACTGAGGTTATGTCCTTTGGGACGGATGGGGTAAGTCGCTAACCATCCCTTTATACTTTTTCAGGGTTTGCACGTTTGCACAGGCCAACGGCCGATTTGC
>CAIYAN010000039.1 GCA_903924185.1 uncultured Opitutia bacterium
AGCAGGTCTCACCAGACCTCGATAAACAGATTGCGCAGAAACATGAGGCCTTCTGCCGGTTGAACCTCCAAGAAAAGTTTAACGAATTGGAAGCGACTTTTGACATCATCTGCGACCTGGAAGATGGTATTTTCAGCCTCGCTGCCGCCCTGCGCGTCTTAGTCCGCGGTGGCATGGTCACCAACGATGACATCACGCCCGACGGCTCGCTGACCTTAGAGTTCAAAGCGATGAAGGACGTTGAAGTGCCCAACGACTCGCCCGAGGACGTACCCGAGAACATACCCGTCGAACGCCCCCTCGGTCTCACGGGCACTCCACAAGTGAACCTTACCGGTGGACTTAATAAGTCGACCAAGACGATCTCCAAGCTTTCTGATACCCAGCGCACCTTCCGACCGGGTGAGATGCTCGATTTGACGGACGAGGAAGTGCTCGGTCTGAACATCACGGTCGCCAAGTTTTTTGATGGTCTCTTCCGTTCGGTCGAACACTACGGCCGGTCCTCGCTGGGCGACCCTTCTTAAGTCCGCGCCATGGATGCGCCGGCCCAGATCACCCGACCGCGCCAAGCTTGGCTGTGGGTCGTCGGCGGCTTTCTGTTCCAAGCGCTACCGGCGGCGATCAGGGAAGAAGCTCTGCCCGTTGCGCTTAAGAACATCGGTATCTCGAATACCCGCATCACCCAAGTGGTGGCGATTCTCGGCCTAGCCGTCGCGGTCAAGATTCTCTGGGCACCACTGATGCCACTGACTGGCCCGACCCGGCGTTTCATCCTCATCGCCCAAGCCGGCCTCCTGCTCGCCCTGCTCGGCTTGGCCGCCCTCGTCGGACAAGCGTCCCAATCAACGGTCCTAATCCTTGGCACCTTAACCCTGGTTTCCGTTTTGTCGGCGGGCCACGACTACGCCCTAGATGGCTACTTTGTCTCTTCCTTGGACGACCAAGGACGGGCCAAGCATTCGGGCTTACTCAGCTTCGCCTCTAAAACTGGCCAAGTCATTGCCGGCCCAGGTCTGATTTGGTGGGCGGGCCACCAAATGAATCAGAACGTTTCTGCCAGTGACGCGTGGCAAGCCGCCCTCCTGCTCGCTATTGGCGTCGGGGCCCTCGCTTGGGTGGCTAATCAATACGCCTTTCGGCGTGAGCCCGCGATGGCTATCCCCACGGCGACGTTCGGCGACCGATTCGCGGGGATGCTCGGAGCCTTACGAGACATGGTCCGCGACCCGCGCTTCCCGGCTTTGCTTGGACTCATCTTCTTTTATCGCGCGAGTGAAATCCACATGGCACGAGTGCTGCCTTTATTCGCAATCTCTACCGCTGCCGAAGGGGGCTTGGCCCTCGGCAATGAAACCTACGCGGTGCTGCGTATCCCCACGGCTATCTTAGGCCTAGCCCTTGGCGGGCTCTTCGGGTCGTTCGTCGTCACCCAGCGTGGCTTAGCGAAATCCCTGCTCCCGCTAGGCTTGCTCATGCACCTACCCTTGCTGGGTATCGCTTGGCTCGCGGCCAACCCACAAGTCAGCCTGCCAACCATCAGCGTTCTCTTCTTTATCGAATACTTCGCTTATGGCGCAGGGGTTTGCGCGTTACTTCTGGCGATGATGAAAATGGCCGCTGGCGAAGAAGCGGCCACGCGCTACGCCCTGCTCTCGACGATCGCTTTGGTCGCCAGCTACTTGCCGGGACTATGGGCCGGCAGCCTGGCCCAACAGCTAGGCTACGCCCACTACTTCCTCTTCGCACTGACCCTCGCTATCCCTGGACTACTCGCTGCTTATTGGGGGCGACGGGCCTTTACCGACGGCTAAACCTTTTTCGGTAGGACGACTAAAGTCTGCGCGAGTTGGGGATCAAGGTAACGCTGCGCAAAAGACTGGACGGAACGTCCATCCGTTGCGGCCATGCGTCGATCCCACTCGGCATCGAAGTTAGCTCCCAATCCGACGAGTTCGCGCACCATCGCGCCCTGCATTCGAGCACCGGCGGATTGCCGGCCCTGACGACGGCTCACTCGCAGGCGACGCTTAGCGTCTTCAATTTCCTCGGGCTTAAACTGGCCTTTACGCAGGCGTACGAGTTCGGACTCCATTTCCTGAAGGACCTCTTGCGAGGCTTCGGCCGTCGTACCCGCATACAGGTAGAACATCCCTTGATCGACGGTCTCAACGCGGGTCGCCCCGACAAAATAGGCCAAGCCTTTCTCCTCGCGGACGCGATGGAAGAGGCCACTGGCCATGCCACTGAGTAATTCTTCCGCGATGTTAGCGGAGGTCACGAGGTCGGGGCCGAAGCCGCAATGTGGGTAGGCCACGCAAACGACAGCCTGCTCTCCGACGGCTTCATGGCGCTCACTTTGGGCTTTCCGTGGGGCGTGGGTGGGTAAACCTTTGGTGTCAAAGCCGACCTTAGGGAGATGCCCGAAACGGGCATCCACGAAGTCTAAGGCCATCTGGCGATCGTAGGAACCGCTGATGCCCACCACCAGGTTCCCCGCTACAACGAGTTGCTGATGTAAGCTCGCCAAATCGGCAGTCGTGATCGCCGCTAAAGTCTCCGGTGTGCCCGAAGCATCGACGCCGAGCGGGTGGTCGCCGAAGAACTGCTGCAGAAGACGCAGGCGGGCCTTTTCGACAATATCGTCCTCGGCCTCACGACAGGCCGCGATGGCGGCGGAGCGTTCCGTTTCGAAGGTTTCCGGTAATAATTTCGGGTAGAGCACGCCGTCGGTGACGAGTTCCGCAATCTTTGCAAAGTCCGAGCTCAGGGCTTCGCCCCAGACGCCGCAGGTGATTTGCGAACCGTAATCCGCAAAGGTTGCCCCCATGGCATCCACCTGACTCGCGACTTCTTCTTTAGTGCGCTTGGCCGTATCACGAGTGAGCAAGGTCGACAATAAACCAGTAGTCCCACGCTTGCTGGCCTCTTCGTAGGCCGTGCCAGCAGCCACAAACACCCCGAAGCCGGCCTTGGGGATGGCTTCATCAGGCTGCAGGAGGACGCGGACGCCGTTTGCGAGGGTGATGAGTTCAAAGGTTTCGGAAGCAGGCGTCGGGCGGCGAGCTAGCACGACTTCTGCCGCCTTCTGTCCGCGCATGGTCGCTTGGGTCACGGTCTCGGGCTTCAACCACTGCCGGGCAGACTTGGTGAGTTCGTCCGGCGTGACTTTGGCGAGTTCTTCGACACCACGGCGCGGCCAAGAGATGTCATGGCCCACACACGCGGCGTAACCATAACGCGCCACGGCGGCATGGATGTTCTTAAGGCCGTTGACCATCGCGACAACGGACTGGCGGCGCACCTTATCCAATTGGGTTTGCGAAACGCCTTTCTGGAGGAGTCCATCAATGACTTCAAAATAAGCCCGCTCAACCGCCGCCGCATCGGTGCCGGCATCTCCAATCCAGCTCAACCAGGCTAAGCCGACATCGCGGATACCCATGACATGCGCGTCGATAGCGTGGACCAGTTTGCGCTTCTCCCGGAGTTCATCCCAAAGCAAAGAGCTGTTCCCAGAACCCAGAACACCGAGGCATAAGTCCAGCGGTGCTCGGCCTGGTTCGAAGAAGCCCGGGACACGCCACGTCGCCACGCCCTTAGTGGTCGAGACATCACGAACTAAGTCGCAACGGCGGGGGCCTGCTTGAGGCGGTTCAAAGGCGGGAATCACCTCGAGGCCAGGGCGACGGGAGAAGCGCGCAAACCAACGTTCCGCTGAAGCAAAAGCTTCCTCTGGCTCCATGGAGCCACCCAGAGCGAGCACGACATTACTCGGGGCGTAACGACCCGCATGATAGGCGCGGAGATCTTCGGGGGTGATTCGGATAAAGAGTTCGCGGTGTCCGATAATCGGATGTCGCATCGGATGATTCCGTAAGGTCTCCGCCAGCACCTGCTCTGCCAAAATACTGTCGTGCTCATCATCGCGCATCGCGATTTCGCGGAGGATCACCTCGCGCTCCATCTTGCAGTCCGCGTCAGAAATCAAAGGGTCGAAGACCATCTCGGACAAAGCCTCCATCGCGGCTTCAAAGCCCTCCTGCGGGGCATCGATATGGTAGACGGTGCGGTCAAAGGTCGTGTAGGCGTTAGAATTACCGCCCGAACGGTGGACGGCTTCGGTCAGTTCACGGTTCGTGAAACGCCCCGTGCCCTTGAAGACCATGTGTTCCAGGTAATGCGATATGCCGGAACCTTCCCAGCGCCCTTCCTGTGCGCTCCCAGTCCGCACCCATGCCTGGACTGTACATAAGCCAATGTGCGGACGGTGCACGTAGATGACCTCCAAGCCGTTCGCGAGTATGCGTCTTTCGGGGTCTGGGCCGGCAATCTGACTGAAGCTAAGGCCTTCAAGAAATGACATGCTGTTAGGTATGCCCCTCGGGCAGGCGGGCGCAAGCGTCTGGCGTGGGTTATTTACCATGTCTTTCCCCGCGCGCTTCGTCACCTCGGGCCAGCCAGAAGCGTTGCAGCGGGTGCAGTAAATCAACAATGCCATTGAAAAACAAGGGGAGCCCCCCTATCCCCTTCTTTCCCCTTGTTCCAAGGGTCTCTTCGCCCTTCCCGCTCTTCGTCCATGTATATCCCCCCTGAAATCCGTGCCCATCTTGAGGAGGTTGAGCGCCGCTCTGGCTACCTCTGGAAGTTCCTGGATGTCGCCGGCAAGCAGGTGTTGATTGGTAAGCTGGAAGAACAGATGACTGTCCCTAACTTCTGGGACAGCCAGAAGTCCGCTCAGAAGGTCATCTCCGAGTGCAACGGCTACAAGACTATCATCAGCCCGCAAATTACCTTTCGCCGGAAACTCGAAGATGCCAAGACCTTGGCGGAATTAATCGTCGAGTCCCCCGACGGCTCCGCCGATGCCGAGGTCGAAGAGCTGCGCACCCTCGCCAGCGACATGGTGGCTGAAGTTGCCGAACTCGAAATCGCCTCCTTCCTTTCCGGCTTACATGACAAGTCTAACGCCATCGTTACCGTAAAGGCCGGTGCGGGCGGTACCGAATCCAACGACTGGGCTGATTTACTCTTCCGCATGTATACCCGCTGGGCTGAACGCCGCGGCTTTAAGGTCGAAATCGAAGACGTCGCCGAAGGCGAAGGCGCTGGCATCAGTCAAGCCACCTTCCGCCTCGAAGGCCCTAACGCTTACGGTTACATCAAGGCAGAACGTGGCGTCCATCGGCTCGTTCGTATTTCCCCGTTCGACGCCAACGCGCGTCGCCACACATCGTTTGCCTCCGTGGACGTGGTCGCCGAAATCGACGACGACATTGAAATCGAGATTGAAGAAGCCGACCTCCGGGTCGACGTCTACCGCTCCAGCGGTAAGGGCGGCCAGCACGTCAATAAGACCGAATCAGCAGTTCGCCTCACGCACATCCCCACCGGCATCGTGGTGGCTTGCCAACGCGAACGCTCGCAGGTCAAGAACCGGGCCTTGGCGATGAAGATCCTCCGCGCCCGTATCTACGAAAAGACCCTCGACGACAAGCGCGCCGAGATGGAGAAGTACTACGG
>CAIYAN010000040.1 GCA_903924185.1 uncultured Opitutia bacterium
CGCTTGCTCGCCGAGGCGGGCTATCCGCGCGGCAAAGGTTTCCCTAAACTGGAATACCTACTGAACACTTCCGAAGGCTCCCAGATGGCCGCACAGGCCTACCAGGAAATGTGGCGCAATGAGCTCGGGGTAGAGATCGAACTCCGCAACCTCGACTGGAAGGTCTACCTCAGCGCCCTGCACAAAGGGGAGTACCAGATTGCTCGGTCGGCTTGGAGCGGCGACTATAACGACCCCAATACATTCTTGGAGATGTTCATCACCGGTAACGAGCTGAACCAGACTAACTGGAGTGACCCCGAATACGACCGGCTGATCGGCGCCGCCGCCCGCGAAATTGACCAGACTAAACGCTACGAATACTTTCAGCAGGCTGAACAACGCTTGATCGAAGGGGCTCCCATCATCCCGGTAGTCTTTAATAAGAATAAGTTCCTAATCCGCCCAGAGGTCCAAGGCTGGTACCCCACCCTCCTCGACCAGCACCCCCTAAACCGCGTGAAACTGGTACCGGCGAAAGGAGATTGAAGCCCGCCCGAGGGCCGGCACACTTAAACGTACCTTAAAATAACATGCGCCTTCCTGCCCTCGCCCTCGCCGCCCTGCTGACCATCGCCACCGGCAGCCTCCAGTCTCAAGGCTTGGATGACCCGGCCAAGGTCCGCAGCGGTGACAACCCCTTCTCCAAACTGCGGGGCATCTCCTACTTCTTTATCGACGTCATCACCGTCGACCCGCGCCCAGAAGATGGCGACCTCCGTCAGGAACTCCGCGATGGGATCGAACTCGAAATGCGCCGTGCTGGCATTACGCCAAAAGAATACAATGGCACGAACCCCGAAGCGTCGACCCCGCTCTTGACCGTTGAGATCCGTTTCGACCGTGGACTCGGCCGCTATGCAGCCGACGTGACGCTTTTCATCCGCGATAACGCGACCATTGCGCGCAACCGCGAGCCCGTCCTCGCCCAGACCTACGTCCAGACCAAGAAAGCCGTCGGCTCGTCCGACTCCACGCTGACCAAGGAAATCAAGGGTCGCTCTCGGGAACTCGTCAGCGAGCTCATCGATGGCATGAAGAAGGTTAAGTGAGCGCCGTTTCGCGACTCCGCAGACTCTTTGAGAAATTTGGCTGTGAAGGCACGCCCCAGCCACAAGTTCCGTCGGCCCACCCGTTGGCCGCAATCCTGGTAACCTTTATGTCTCACGAATCCCGCCTCGCCGAACTCGGCATTGTGCTCCCCACGCCGCCCCCCGCCGCAGGTGCTTACGTCCCCGCTGTGCGCACGGGCAACTTACTCTACCTCGCCGGTACGTTGCCAATGAAGGATGGCAAAGTAGCGTCGCTCGGCAAAGTCGGACGCGAAATCGACCTCGCGCAGGCGGCAGAAGCGGCCCGTCTCTGCACGCTCAACTCCCTCGCCAACGCCAAGGCGGCCTTAGGCTCACTGGACAAGGTTGTCCGCGTTGTGATGGTCAATGGCTTCGTCAACGGTATCGACGGCTTCAGCGACAGCCCCAAGGTGCTGAACGGTGCTTCGGAATTCCTCCTGCAAGTCTTCGGCGACGCCGGCAAGCACGCCCG
>CAIYAN010000041.1 GCA_903924185.1 uncultured Opitutia bacterium
CATCGCGAACCATTCATCGTCCGCTGGCCCGGCAAGGTGACGGCCGCCTCGACCTGCGACCAACTAGTGCACCATGCCGACCTGATCGCCACCCTGGCTGATATCTGGGGCACCGCACTCCCGCCCGAGGCTGGCGAAGATAGTTTCAGCTTCTTACCCTTACTCAAAGGCTCCCAGCAACCGACCCGCGATCACGCGGTGAGTTGTGCCGCGGCCGGAACCCCGGGCCTACGCCTTGGTCAGTGGAAATACATCGCGACCCAACCGGCCCAGCTGTACGACCTGGCCACTGACCTGGGCGAAACGAAGAACCTCGCCGACGAACAAACTGAGCGCGTGGCGGAAATGAAGTTACTACTGGAGAAACTCATCACCGATGGTCGTTCCACGGCGGGCGAGCCGCAGAAGAACGACGTCGAGGTCGTTCGCTACCCCAAGGCCGGTACGCCGAAAGCCAAGACCGCCAAGAAGCCCATTTCCAAATAACCTTAGCATGAAGCACCCTTTTATCTTTCTCACCGCCCTACTGCTAGCGCCGCTGTCCGCGCTGACCGCCGCCGAAATAGCGCCACCTAAGAAGCCGAATATTATCTTCATCCTATCGGACGATCAGGGCTATGGCGACATCGGGCGGCACGGGCATCCATTACTCAAGACGCCGAACCTAGATGCGCTGCACGATCAGAGTGTGCGCTTCGATCAATTTTATGTGAGTCCATCGTGCTCGCCCACGCGCGCGGCGCTCCTGACGGGCATGCATGAGTTCCGTAATGGCGTCACGCACACCACCCAGCCCAGGGAGCACCTGAACAAGGACGCTGTCCTCCTGCCGCAGCTCCTCCTGTCCGCAGGTTATTGCACGGGCTTCGTCGGCAAATGGCACCTGGGCGGCGAGGGCGAGTATGCTCCCGAGAAACGCGGGTTTGAATGGTGCTCCACCAATGTCGGCGGGCCAAACGTCCACTTCGACCCCGCCATCGTCCGCAACCGTAAGCGCGAGGCGCGGAAGGGCTACCGAGAGGACATCTTTTTCGATGAGGCCATGACCTTCATGGCTGAGTGCAAGGACGCCCCATTCTTCTGCTATCTCGCCACCTATTCGCCGCACGCACCGCTGGCCGCCCCCGAGGAATTCGTGGCCCCGTTCCGCGGCAAGGTGGATAAAGATGAAGCGGCCTATCTCGGCATGGTCGCTAATCTCGACTACAACCTCGGACGACTGATGAAGTATCTCCAAGCACGCAAACTAGAGGACAATACGATCATCGTCTTCATGAACGACAACGGTCAGACCCACGGGCTGGATGTCTTCAACGCTGGTATGCGCGGCAGCAAATGCACCATCTGGCAGGGCGGCTCACGCGCCATGTCCTTCTGGAAATGGGCGGGGAAGTGGACGCCGCACAAAGTGAGCAACCTGACGGCCCACCTCGACGTCTTACCGACGCTGTGCGACCTCGCTGGTGCGACCATCCCGCCCCCACTCAGCGCAAAACTCGAAGGCTTCACGCTCCGTCCTTTGCTTGAGTCCGCAACGCCGGTCAAATGGAACGACGACCGCTTGCTGTTCCACCATGTCGGCCGCTGGCCCAGCGGCTTGGCGGCCGCACACAAGTATGCGATGGCCTCCGTGCAGACGGGCGACCTCCTGCTCGTGCGCAGCCGTCCGTGCGATGACCCCGCCTGTAAAACCTACTCTAGCCAGTGCACCACCCTGCGCTCCGTCGAAGCGGGCGCCACCGCGGCGACGTACACCAAAGCGGATGCGCAGTTCCACTGGGGCGTCACGCCGCCGGGGCGCTGGTCTTTGTTCGACCTTAAAAATGACCCGACTTGCCAGAAAGATCTCGCCGCAGAAAAGCCTGAACTAGCGTCCAAACTCGCCGCATCTTACGATAAATGGTGGGATATACTCTACCCCACGATGATCCAACTCGGCGGTGACAAGGGTGAACCCGAGTTACTCAATAAGGGTCGAGTCCAAAAGCAGAAGTGAACTCCCGCCCAGCATGAAACTCGCCCTCACCTTCTTCACGGCCCTGCTACTCTCACCGCTGGTCGTGGTACATGCGGCCGACTCACCCCAGAAACCTGCGAAGCCCAACATCGTCTTCATCTACGCCGACGACTGGGGTTGGGGTGACCTGTCCAGTCATGGCAATACTTGGCTGAAGACCCCGCGAATCGATAAGCTGGCGAGCGAGGGCATCGACTTTCAACAATTCAACGTCCTGAGCCCGGTGTGCTCACCCAGTCGAGCGGCGGCCTTGACGGGTCGTTTCCCTGGTCGCTTCGGCATCAATACGGTTTTCGGAGTCAGCAAGCCGCCGGAGATGCCTGACTGGTTGGACCCCAAGGCACCCACGATTCCCCGCCTGCTCAAGTCCGCGGGCTATCGCACAGGGCACTTTGGCAAATGGCATCTCGGGGAAGGCAAGCCGACCATGGCCGACTACGGCATTGACGACTCGGCCGTCTATCACGGGCCGGGGCCGAAAGTTAGACCTTCGGGCAACGATACTCCCAATCAGGCGGTAAAGTTCATCGAAGCAAACAAAGACCGGCCGTTCTACGTGAACGTCTGGCTGCATGAAAGCCATCTGGCCCACAGCCCTTCGGACGAATCCATGGCGCGATGGAAACATCTCGACCCCCGGCAACAGGTCTATGCCGCAGTCATCACCGACGGCGACAACAAGGTCGGCCTGATCCTGGATGCGCTGGAGCGCTGCGGAATCGCGTCGAACACGCTGGTAGTTTTTTCCAGCGATAACGGACCGGCGAAGTCCAAGGAGGACGACAAAGGCGTGCCCGGCAGCTATCGTAGTTACTACAGCATCGGCGAGACGGGCGGCCTGCGCGGACAAAAGACCAGTCTCTTTGAAGGCGGCGTGCGCGTGCCATTCATCGTGCGGTGGCCGGGTCAGGCTCCGGCTGGCGTGAAAAATGACACCACGGTCCTGACGGCGGTGGATTTACTCCCCACCTTCTGCGCAGCCGCGGGAGTGACTCCGCCGACCGAAGCCCATGGCGACGGCGAAAATTTGCTCCCGGCGCTCAAGGGTGAATCCGTCCAGCGCACCCGGCCCATTTTCTGGCGGAACAACGGCGACAAGAAGAACCCCAACTTTTGGCCTGACCTAGCGGTGCGCGATGGGGATTGGAAGCTCGTCACGACCTTCGATGGCCGGCAGGTCGGGCTCTACAATCTAAAGGCGGATCGGCCTGAGGCGAAGGACGTAGCCAAGGAGCATCCCGCAGACGTTGCGCGCTTGACGAGACTCGTACTGGACTGGAACGCGACCCTGCCCACCAAGGCAGATCCGGCCTGCTCAGAAACACCTCGATAGGCTAGGCGGGAGCACGGGACTAAAACGCCGGGGTGTCTTAAGATTCACTCGCACCGATGCTCGACTCGATCCTGCTGACGCCTTTCGGGGCGGTCCGGCTGATCGTCGGCTGACCGCTTGACTCCGCCTAGCGGAAAAGCGGAAATATAGGTCTTATGAAGACCCCCGTGCTCGCCCTTCTCGCCGGCCTCGCCCTCGTCGGCTGTCAGACCCATGAAACCGCCGCTCCGGCCAAGGTGGTGCCTGTCCAGCGCAACCTCGCTGTGGGCGCCACGCCCGAGAGCGTGACCAAGGGCTTCGGTGGAAAATATTTCGTGACCCTCATGGGCACCTCCCGCAAAGCGGGCGACGGCGACGGCAAAATCGTCAAGGTCGACGGCGAC
>CAIYAN010000042.1 GCA_903924185.1 uncultured Opitutia bacterium
GAGCGTGAAAAATCACTGGCCGCCTTCCGTGCTGGCCAAAAACGCGGGGAGCCGAAGTCCGTGGTGCATGATAAGTACCGAGTGAACTGACCGCGGTTCTTCCTTCCCCTCCCCACCCCGAAAGCCTAACGTCACGCCCATGTCCGCCGCTCCCCTCCTGAAAGTCCAGGACCTCGGGGTCACCTTCCGCTCCAGCGGCAAGGAGACCATGGCCTCGGCTAACGTGTGCTTTGAACTCCGCCAAGGAGAAGTCCTCGCGGTCGTTGGCGAATCTGGTTCCGGTAAGTCAGTGTCGGCCTTGGCCCTCACCCGCCTCCTACCCGGCGAACCGACTTGCACCATTACCGGACAAGCCTGGCTCGATGGCCGCGACCTGCTCGCCTTGGACGAAACCGAGATTTCCAAGGTCCGCGGTAAGGAAATTGCCTACGTCTTTCAGGACCCAGGCACTTCCCTGAATCCCGTCTATACGATTGGCTTTCAGATCGGTGAAGCCGTCCGCATCCACGACCATGGTGTCACCGACGTCGAGGCGGCCGTGATCAAGGCCCTCGAAGAGGTTCACATCAACGACCCGCACAAAGTCTCCAACCAGTACCCGCACGAGCTATCCGGCGGGATGCAACAGCGTGCCATGATTGCCATGGCCTTGGCTTGCAACCCGCGCATCCTCATCGCCGATGAGCCGACCACGGCTCTCGACGTCACGATTCAGAAAGAGATTATGGACCTGCTCGGACGCCTCCGCAAGGACCGCGGCATGAGTATCCTTTTGATTACGCACAACTTCGGCATCGTCGCCAACTTCGCCGACCATGTTCAGGTCATGCGCCACGGCCGCGTAGTCGAAAGCGGCACCGCGGAACATGTGATGAACCATCCGACGGACCCCTACACCAAGGGACTCATTGCCTGTATCCCGCGCCTCGGACAACGCCGTCACCGCCTGACCACCCTGAACGAGGAACTTTCCAAGTCGTGAGTACCGCCCCTTCTGCCCTCCTCGAAATCCGTAACCTTTCGGTCCATTACCCGGGTCGGGCTAACTGGTTCTTCCAAAGTGCCGAACCCAAGCGGGCCGTTGACGGTATCTCTTTCGTTATTCCGCAAGGTAAGACCGTTGGCCTCGTCGGCGAATCCGGCTCCGGCAAAAGCACCACAGGCAAGGCCATCATCAAACTCGCCCCGCTGACGTCTGGCCAGATTCTCTACCAAGGCGCCGATATCGGCAGCCTGGGTAACGCGGACTTCCTCCCTTGGCGGAAGAAGATCCAGATGATCTTCCAAGACCCGTATAACTCGCTCAACCCCCGCTCGGACGTCCTCGGCATCCTTTCCGAACCGCTGGAGATCCACTTCCCTGGCATGTCAAAGTCTGAGCGTGAGCAACGCTGTGCTGAGCTCCTCCGCGACGTCAAGTTGCCACCCGAACACCTCCGCCGCCACCCGCACGAGTTCTCCGGCGGCCAACGCCAGCGCATCGGCATCGCCCGGGCGCTCGCCGTCCAACCCGAACTCATCATCTGCGACGAACCCGTCTCGGCACTAGACGTTTCCGTGCAGGCTGAAGTCGTCAACCTCCTCCAGGACTTGCAGGAGAAACTCGGACTTACGTACCTCTTTATCGCACACGACCTCGCCGTCGTCGAGCACGTCAGCGACCATATCCTCGTCATGTCCAAGGGACAAATCGTCGAACAAGGCGTGCCCTCCGAAATCCTTAGCAACCCGCAACACGCCTACACCAAGACCCTCCTGGCGGCCGTGCCACGGTTCTGATGTCCACGGAAGCACAGGGCGCGACGGCACCCCAGCTCGACGCCACCACGCGCGGCTTTGGGTGGATGTTGCTTGGCATGGCTGGCTTCACGGCTTGGGACCAATGGGCCATCTGGAGTACCAAGGACGACTACACCTTCGGCTACCTTGTACCGGTGTTCTCAGGCTACGTGCTCTGGGAGCGGTGGGATGACCTCCGCGCATGGCTCGTAGGCAGCCGCTCGACTCCAGGTCCGGCCACCCGACCTTGGCTCCTACGCGTCATCGCTGCCCTGACTTTTGTGGCTCTATTGACCTTTGCGCTGGGGGCCGCCGCCCGGGCCATCACGGGTACGGGTGTGGTGCCCACGCTGGCTATCGCCTTCGGTTTCGTGGGCACAGCCCTTGGCTGCACTTTCCTCTCCGTGCAAGGGCCGCAGCAGACCGAAGCCACTGGACGCGCCCGGGTCGCCGCTGTCGCCTTGATGCTCTTCCCTGTCGGCGTCTGGCTAATTTCGGGACCATTCCTTTACCTGATTGATAACCAGATCAAAGGGGAACTCCTGACGAACGTCACCGAGCTCGTCTCTGGCATCCTGCGTGCGACCGGCCACACCATCCGGGTCAGCGGCAACACCATCATCTTCGCCAATAAC
>CAIYAN010000043.1 GCA_903924185.1 uncultured Opitutia bacterium
CGAAGGCCTTGAAGCCCTTTATCGCAAGTACAAGGCCAAGGGCCTAGTCATCGTGGGCGTGCCTTGCAATGACTTCGGTGGCCAAGAGCCCGGCACCGAGGCGGAGATCAAAAAGTTCTGCTCCAGCCGTTTCGAGGTCACGTTTCCCTTGACTAGCAAAGTCAGTGTAAAAGGGAAGACCGCCCATCCCTTGTTCGTCGCTTTGACCGGCAAGGAAGCCGGCCATCCCGGTCCCGTCACCTGGAACTTCAATAAGTTCCTCGTTGGCCCAGACGGCAAGTTGCTCGCTCGCTTTGATTCGTCCGTTGAGCCGGAGTCGGCCGAACTTCAAGCCGCGATTGAGAAGGCGCTGAAGTAAGCCTACCCGACCGCTTAAACTGGCCAGAGTAGTTTGGCGATTAGCGCCAAGACTACCGTAAGGAACGCCCCGCGGATGAGACCGGCGCCATGCTTGAGTACAAGCCCAGAGCCGAGTCGCGCACCGATGAGCTGGCCACCGACCATCGCTAAGGCAACCCAAGGGGCGACGTGTCCAAGCCAAGCGAAGACCACGAGTGAACCGAGGTTACTAGCGAGGTTAACGACCTTGGTGTAGGCGTTGGCGTGCGTGAGTTCCTGGCCCAGCAGGGTCACCAAGACCAGAATCCAGAACGCTCCTGTGCCCGGCCCGAAGAACCCGTCGTAGAACCCGAGCGTCAGGCCGAAGATCCATGAGAACAGAACGGCATCCATCCGCGCGCGGGTAGTCGTCGAGCCCAGCCTTGGGCTGGCGATCACATACACGACCACCGCGAGGAGCATCCAAGGAATCGCTTTCTTTAGGGCATCGTTGCCGACGAGCGTGAGGACGTAGGCCCCGCCCATAGAGCCGAGAAAAGAAAGCAGTGCGGCCAGCCGAACCTCTGCCCATTGGACGAGTCCGGCCTGCGCATAGCGGCTCACAGCGATAGCGGTACCAAAGGAACTCTGGGCCTTGTTCGTCCCGAGCGCCAACTGTGGAGGCAGTCCCGCCCAAAGTAAGGCTGGCACGGTGATCAAGCCGCCGCCGCCTGCGATGGAGTCGATGAACCCGCCCAAGAGCCCCGCTCCGAAGAGCAGCACGTAAACGTGAGGGGCGAGGTCCATAGCTAGGGCATAGGTCGATGACGGGTTTGGGTCAACGCGCTCGTTTCGGCTTTATACAGGTAGCCCTAAGCATACGCTCTCCTCATGACTCCCCAGCCCTCTCCGACGTCCCGCGTCCGGCTCGGCTTATTGCTGGGCTTGGTCTTCACTCTTGGCGTCGTCTTGTTTGGGCTTCGCTTCCTTGGTCGACACGCTGAGATTGCTACGCCGGTGGCGAAGCCGACGGAGACACCCCCCGCCCGACGTCAGATAAGTGCCATGCCGCGCAGTTCTGCATCCCTTAAGTTAGACGAGTCAAAGAACGTTTGGCCAGATGCCCCGAACCTGAGGCTGAAGGTTTTGGCGGATTTGAACAAAGTGAAGTTTGCCGAGATACAGGCCCTGGCCGAGGAACTGGGTTGTGCCGATAAATCGCGCCTATTCGGCTTCAGTGATTCGGCAGAGAAAGCCTCGGGCGAGATGATGAAAGAGCCCCGCTGGAAACAATTAGGCCAGGAACTTGAGACCTTGGAAGAATCTTGGCCCGAGGCTAATCAGGAGGAACGACAGGTCATCCTCGATCGTACCTCCGCCGGCTGGGATCAGGCGCGCATCGAGGCCCGCCGCCGATTGTCCGCCTTACGCTAAAAGCCAACACCTATGTCCTTCGATTCCCAGCCCCGTCGTACCTTCCTTCGGCAAACCGCCTGCCTCGTACTCGGTGCCTTGGCCGCACGGCTCCCGGCGGCGGAGGCCGGCGTAGCCTATGACGTCTGTGTCTACGGTGGCAACGCGAGCGGCGTGATGGCGGCCTGTGCCGCGGCCAAAGAAGGAGCGAAGGTCATCGTGGTCGAGCCCAGCCGATGGTTGGGCGGCATGACGGGCGGTGGCCTGATGCATATCGACTGGGGCCGGGAAGAAGCCGTCAGCGGCTCGACCCGGCCGATCCTGAAGAAGGACCACAATGATGCCCAGTATCGCGCGATCTTCGCTGAGATGCTTAAGTCCGCTGGCGTCACCGTGCTCTTTGAACACCGAGTCAGTGCGGCCTTGAAGGTCGATGGCGTGATTCGCTCGATCGACTTGGACCTGGCACCCTTCGACGAATACGGTTGCCCTCCGGCGCAGCCGACGAAGGCCATGGCACATGTGATCAAGGCGAAGGTCTTCATCGATTGCTCTTACGAAGGTGATCTCATGGCGCGTTCCGGCGTCGCCTATGCGTTCGGCCGTGAGGCTAAGTCGACCTACGGTGAGAGTTTGGCGGGCGCGCAGCCACCGATGTCGGTCTACGCGATCGACCCTTACGTCAAAGCGGGTGACCCGACCACCGGCCTGCTGCCGGGCCTCCAGGCGACGCCGGTCGCGCCGGTCGGCGAGGCGGATAAACTGACGATGGGCTATGGCTTCCGTTGGCGTTTCGTCTTCAAGGGCGAGAGCCTGCCGATCGAGCCGCCGGCGAACTACGACCCTAAGCAGTTCGAACTTTACCGCCGGGCCTTCCAGCAGGGCGTCGATATCTTATCTGGTCGCGTATTGCGCGGCCAGTTGGACGGTTGGGAAAAGAGCGGCGGTCGTGTCTATTCCGGCGGCGCCGGTAATCTGGCTCGCGCCTTGTTTGCCCCGACGAACTACGGCCATAACGCGAGTTACCCGGATGGCGATTATGCGACCCGCGCTCAGATTTGGAAGGAGCAGCAGGATTTCGTCCGCGGTATGACGCATTTCTTGCGCACCGATCCCAGCGTCCCTGCTAAGCAGAAGGAAGTCGCCCTCAGTGCCGGGCTGGAGAAGGGCGCGTTCGACGACACCAAGGGCTATCCGCATCAACTCTACGTCCGGGAGGCACGGCGCATGGTCTCAGATTACGTCGTCACCCAGAAGGATATGGAAGGCAAGGCGGCGCCCGCGGACTCCGTTGGCCTTGCCTCCTATGGCGTCGATGAGTGGCCTTACGCCACCGTCGCGCTCGACGGTAAAGTCGCCCTCATGGGCGGCTATTATTCGATGCTCTACCTTGAGGAGAAGAATCGGGGCATCTATCAGATTCCGTACCGTTCGATCGTCCCGAAGAAGGCCCAGTGCGAAAACCTTTTGGTGCCCGTCTGTGTTTCCGCCAGCCACATTGCGATGACCTCCATTCGCATGGAGCCCGTCTGGATGATCCTCGGAGAGTCCGCCGGCGTCGCCGCGGCGATGGCCGTGAAGTCTGGGCAGGCGGTGCAGGACGTGCCCTACGCCGACCTGCAACCTAAGTTGCGGGCTTTGCACCAGAAGCTAGATATCCCGAAGAAGAAGGAACCTACGCAGAAGTAGGCCCGGCGAACCGTAAGTCCGCCACGATACGCCCGCCCACCAAGTGCTCTTGGATGATGCGGTCAAGGTTCTCGGGTGTGCAGTCGCGGTACCACACGCCTTCTGGGTAGACCACGGCGATAGGCCCTTGCACGCAGACCCTTAGGCAATCTGCTTTGGTGCGTTGGATGCCACCCCGGCCGTCGAGACCGAGCTGCTTGAGGCGGGTCTTCAGGTGTTCCCAAGAGCGAACGGCGAGTTCACCGCCGCAGCAGGTTTGCTCCGTTGACTTCACGCACAAGAAGAGGTGTCGCTTCGTGTGGTCGAGTCCGAGGGTCTGGGCCAGCTCTGTGGAAGTCGGGCCCATGCGGTTTATTCGAAGCGCGGGATGATGCCGTCCTTCTCGAGCTTCAGGAACAGCTCGCGGCTGAACCAGGCATCGTTGGCGGCGTAGACAATCTGCTTCCGGGCGAACTCGGCGTCCTTCTTATTCTTGCTGTTCACCGCGAACGGAAGTTCCCAGTGGGAGCACTGTACGCTCTTCGATTTCTTCATCTGTAACCCGAGGTAGATGGCGGCGAGCGCCCGGAGGCCCGTGTTGATAACGCCTGCACGCTTAGTGAAGTCAGACACATCAATGAAGCCGGGGGCATCGAAGGGGGCGCGTTCCTGGAGGTGACGCACGTCATCACGGACCGCGACCCCGACCTTGGCCTTACGCGGATCGCAGAGGAGCGGGAACATCACCGGGACCCCGCCGCACTCATCGAGGCGGAAGATGAAGATCTTTTCGGCACCAGCCAGCTGCAGGATGGAAGGCAGGTAAGTGATTCCGCGGGTATGGGAGGGCCGGGTCTCCGTGTCGAAGCCGAGGACACGTTCCTTGGAAAGGTGTTTCACGGCCCGTTCGGCGTCCAGCTCGCTCTCGATTACCTCGGTATAGCCGTCCCACAGGCCGACGGGGAGGGTGGCGATCAAATCGTCGGTAAAACGCAGCCCGCGGGCGGGCTGTTGGCCTGTTTGGCCCTCTTCGGGGCTGTCTGCTGACTCATCCACAGGGGGAAAGCAAAGGCATGCCCGTCCATTGGCAACCAGAGACTAGGACTGTTGGGAAAAAAGCGTTGACCGTGCCCTTTGAGCAACCTTTGTTAACCATCCCTTTTCAAGGGGCCTTAGCTCAGTTGGTAGAGCGCTTGCATGGCATGCAAGAGGTCGTCGGTTCAAGCCCGATAGGCTCCACCATTAAAAAACCGGCCGTCTTCTCACGAAGGCGGCCGGTTCCTTTGGTCGGAGCTTGGCGACCCGTGGGCTACTTAGGTAGGTGGCTCAGGAGAGTCTGGCAGTCGTTGCTGAGGCGTAACTCCATGGTCAAGGTCTCCCGGTTGACCTTCTCGATGGATTCAGCCGCGTTCTGGAGATGCTTCTTGAGGGCAAGGTTCTCATTACGGGACGCCTTTGCATCGGGCTTTTCGGCCAACTCGCTAGCCATGGCCTCATATTTCCGTAACATGGTGACCACGGCCTTCCGGTCATCGGGGGCACGGCGGAGCATCGCCCAGGTGGCTTTAGCTTTGACGCCGCCTTCAGCGAGCAGACGGAAATAGCCGATAGCGGCGAAGCTCTTCTTCTCGGCCTCGTAGTCTTTCTTAGCGTTTTCCTCGAAGTTCTTAAACTGTTCCGGGCGCTGGGTTGTTTTTGCCGTATTATTATTGGTGGTGCTGTTCTTGGACTTCTGCGAAGTGGCCTTCGTCTTGTCCGTCTTCTTGGCTTCAGGTTTCTCAGACTTGTCCGCCATCTCCTTGTCCGCTTTGTCAGACTTGTCCGCCATCTCGGCCTTTTCCTTGGCTTCGGGGGCAGGTTTGCTGGCGGCCTTAAGTTCGCTGAAAGTCTTCCAGAAGGTTGCCTCTTCAATTTCGCCTTCTTTGAGGATGAAATCGACGTTGGTAATCTGGACACCCTTGAGTCCGTCGAGCATCGAGACGGAGAGGTTACGGAGGAGCGACTTGGTGTCGGTCGGCGTAGCCTCCTTGGCGAAGGGGTCTTCTTCGGGCTCCGTTGCTTTCTTCTTCTTTTCCATCGCCTCTTCTTTGGCGGGTTTCAGGAGTAGCTCGCGTTCGGCCCAGACTTTGGGGGAGTTCTTCTTCGTCCATTCCTGGTCAAGGTCGTCCCACTTGTAGGTAAGCACGGAGTCTTTGCCAGGGACCTGCACCGTGATCGTGTCCTCATCTTGGGTGACGTATTCGAACGTCACGATGTTACCGCTCTTGCGGAGTTGGACGGGCTCGGCGCTCAGCACGGCGGCGGCTAGGAGCAGGAGGAGGGTTAGAGGCTTCACGGGGGTCACTTTATCAATAATACTGTCGGGTGTCTGGACGGGGGCAAATAAAGAAGGAGGCCACCCGTTTGGGTGGCCTCCTTCTTTAGGGGTGGGTGCGGATTATTTGCTACCTTTGGCCTGAAACTTAGGGAAGAGGTACTCGGCGCAGGAGTCGAGGGAGGCCAGTTGGACGTAATCGGCCTCAGGCACTTCAATCCCGTGTTTCTTGCGGAGTTCCATCACGATATCCAAGAAGTCCATGGAGTCTAAGGACAACTGGTCGCGGAGGCGGACCTCCGACTTAACGGCGGAAAGGTCCTCGTCTGGTGCGATATCGGCGATGATGTCGAGTACGACCTGCTTGATGTCTTCCTTGGTCATTGTGCGTGGGGTTCTGTTTCAACCGCCCTTGGCCGTTCAGGCAACCCCATATTTCTTTACAATGAGGGCTGAATTGATGCCTAGCATGCCGAAGGAGTTGTTCAAGATGGCCTCCAGCCGGGGGGCTTGGACGGCCTGGTTGATGACCAAGCCCGGCAGGGCACACTCGGGGTCGAGTTCGTCGATATTAATGGTCGGATGGACCCAGCCATCCTCAAAAGAGGGCAAATTACCCGCTAATTCGAGGGCGCCGGCGGCCCCCATGCAGTGGCCGATGAAGCTCTTGGTATTGTTAATATAAGTCCCCGGGCAGTCCGTGAAGACCTCCCGTAGGGCGGTACACTCTTGGATGTCGCCAAGGGCCGTGGCCGTGGCGTGGGTGGACACGATATGGATGTCTTGGGGGCGCATCCCCGCCCGCTTCAGGGCGAGACGGACGCACTCCGCCTGTCGCTCGGGGTTGGGCAGGACGGCGTCCGTGGCGTCGGAATTGATGCACCAACCGGCAATCTCGGCGATGATCCGGGCCCCACGCTTCTGGGCGTCCTCGAGGCGCTCCAGGACATAGATGGCGCCCCCTTCGGAGATGACGATGCCGTTGCGGTTCTTGTCGAAAGGCCGCGAGGCCTTGGTGGGGTCCACGTGGGCACCGAGGGCACCTTGGTTCTTGAAGCCAGCGAAGATGCCGAAAGTGTGAATCGACTCCGAGACGCCGCCGGCAAAGGCCAAGTCGACTTCGCCGAGTTGCAACATCTGCGCGGCTTGGATGAGGCCCGCGTTACCGGCTGCACAGGCCGCTCCGATCGTGTAATGCGGGCCCGTGATCCCCATATTCATCGTCACTTCGCCCGCGGGATTATTCGCTACCGTGCGCGGGTTGTGGTGGTGGGTCCAGTACTTCGTGTCGAAGCCGAACTGGGAAATATTATGAATCTCGTTCTCGGTCTCGACGTTGCCGTGTTCGGTGATGCCGAGGTACACGCCGACGCGGGACTTATCGACGGACTCCCAGACGAGCCCGGAATCACCGAGGGCTTCGCGGGCACAATAGATGGAAATCGACCCCACCCGCGTGCCATTACGGAGTTCCTTTCGCTTCTGCCACTTGGTGGCGTCGAAATCGCAGACCCCGGCCGGGTGGCGGCCCATGTGGCGGACGTCGATTTCGGCGATGCGCGCCTTGCCGGCCAAGAGGTTTCCACGGAACTCAGGGAGGGAGTTCCCGTTGGGGGCGGTCAGGCCGATCCCAGTGATGACAATGCGGGTCTTGGAGGACATCAGGCTACTTCCCCCATCAAGGGCGGCCGAGCCGTGAAGTCAAACCCGCCCCCGCTTGCCCTTGCCAACGGGGGTTACCTCGTTTTGCTGGTATTTCGATGTCCAACCCGCTCAAGTGCTCTGTCTGCGACGCCGTCGCGACCGTCCACCTGACCCAAATCGTCCAGGGTAAGGTGACGAAGGTCGATTTTTGTGAGGCTTGCGCCGCGAAGGGCGGAGCGGGGGATGCAGCGGTCTTCAAGCTCGCGGACGCCGTGAATGCGGTGACGCCGGCCCCGGCGATTACTTGCCCGCAGTGCGGCTTCACGGATGTGGAGTTCCGCCGTCGCGGCCGTTTGGGTTGCCCTTCTTGCTGGCAGGTCTTCGGGGTCGCCCTCGGCGGTCTGCTGACCAAGGTGCAGCATGAGATTCAGCATGTCGGTCGAGCCCCGGCTGGCACGGTCCCCGTCGGGCAACTCCGCCACCGTCTGCTGGCGGCGCAGCAGGAACTAACTGCCGCCATCGCCGCTGAAGATTACGAGACCGCCGCAAAACTGCGCGATGAGGTCGCTCGCATCGCCACCCAACTCGACACCCTCTAAATCCCATGTCCGTTCAGGAAATCCTTGCCGACGAGAATGAGCTCACGCACCTGCTAGGCGCCCAGCAGGCCGTGGTGCTCAGCACGCGCGTGCGTCTCGCACGTAATCTCGAAGGGTTCCCCTTTCCGGGGTGGGCTAAGCCCGCACACCGCAAGGAAATCGCGGAGCGATGCATTGAGGCTCTGACGCAGCTGCCCCGCTTCCGGAAGTCACATGTCTTTAAGATGGGCGACCTGCCCGACCTCGACCGTGCCGTGTTGGTGGAGCGTCACTTGGTGTCCAAGGAGCTGGCCTCAGGCAAGAGTGGCGCAGCTGTCATTAGCCGGGACCAGACCTGCTCGGTCATGGTGAACGAGGAGGACCACCTGCGCATTCAAGTCGTCAAGGCGGGCTGGCATCTGCGTGGCACCTGGAACATCGCCGAACAACTTGACGATGCCATCGGCGCAACGCTCGGCATCGCTTTCTCGGATCAGCTGGGCTTCCTGACGGCTTGTCCGACGAACGTCGGCACGGGCCTGCGCGCCTCGGCCATGGTACACTTGCCCGGGCTCTGTCTCGCCGGCCATATCGAGAAGGTCACGCGCGCCCTCAGCCAAGATGGCTTGGCGGTCCGCGGCTGGCTGGGCGAAGGCACCGAAGCCGCCGGTAATATCTTTCAGATTTCTAATCAGCAAACCTTGGGCTTGTCGGAGGATGCGATTCTCCGTCATCTCGGCGGCTGGGTGAAGACCTTGGTCGACCAAGAATGGAATGCCCGTCGCAAGGTCGCCCAAGAAGAAGGGGAGCGCTTTGTCGACCGCCTCTCCCGGTCACTGGGCCTCCTGCGCCATGCGCGCCTCCTGACCAGTGCGGAGTCGATGAATATGCTTTCGCACCTGCGCTTGGCTTGCGACATGGGTTGCTTGCCGGAGGAACGCCGCCATGTCGTCGACCGTTTGATGATCGAAGGCCAGCCAGCGCACGTGCAGGCGCGGCAAGGCGCCGAACTAGACAGCGATGGCCGCGATCGTCGCCGGGCCACGGCGGTTCGTGAGGCACTCCGCGATTTTCCGGAAGTAGGGTCGCCGACGGCTTAAGGCCGCCGCGGTTTACTCGTCGGTATCCGTTGCCGCCGCCGGCTTATCCTTGCGCGACATTTCGTCGAGCAGTGCCTGGACGCGCGCGACGCCGCCCGTGACGTCATCCTCTGCGAGGATGAGCTCGGGGGCGTTCTTCATTTGCAAGATACCACTGACCGCCGCGCGGAGTTCGCGTCGGATACGTTTAAGGAAGGTGCGAGCAGCCTTCTTCTCGGGGTCTCCGCCCGAAACCGCATACCCGACGCGCACTTGGCGGAGGTCGGGTGAAATGGTTGCACGGGTGATCGTGATCAACGCCGATTCGGTAATCCAATTGCGCCGGAGTGCGACGGAAACCTCGCGCTGGATCAATTCGGCTACCCGGAGCTGGCGCTGCGACATGGCTTAGAGGCTAGGACGAACCTGGAGCATCTCGACGACTTCGATGATGTCGCCCGGCTGGTACTCATCGTAGCCACCCAGCTTGATACCACACTCGAAGCCAGCCTTGACCTCGGAAGCATCGTCCTTGAAGCGGCGTAACGTCTCGACTGGGCCTTGGTGAATAATCTGGCCCTTGCGGACGAGACGAGCCTTGGCTTGGCGACGAACCAGACCTTCGGTGACCATGCAACCGGCCACCTTGTGTTCCTTGCCCAACGGGAAGACCGCGCGGACCTCGGCGCCGCCGAGCTTGTTCTCGCGGACTTCGGGGTCGAGCAGTTCGGACATGGCATCCTTTACCAAAGTGATGAGCTCGTAGATGATATCATGCGTCACGATGCGGACGCCCGTGCGCTTGAGGTGGGCTTGGACACCATTCTCAATCTTGGTGTCGAAACCGACGATCATGGATTTAGCCGCTTCGGCCAACTGAACATCGCTCTGCGTGACTGGACCGACGGAGCCGCCGACGATTTCGAGGCGGACCTTGGTGGATTTGATTTCGCGGAGGCAACCTTCGAGGGCTTCGAGCGTGCCGTTGACGTCAGCCTTGAGCAGGACGCGGAGAATCTTCTCCTTGTCCTGAGCGAGGGCGGCCATGAGGCGTTCGAGGTCCGTCATGCCAGGGCGGGCACCGGTGTTCGGCGCCTGTTGTTGGGCTTCGGCTGCCTTGCGGCCAGCGAGCGCGGCCTCTTCCGCTAGTTCGCGGGCTTCGCGGTCGTTCTTTAGGGTCTGGAACTTCGTGCCCGGAGCCGGGACGGCGTCCCAGCCGAGGACGAGGGCAGGGGTGCCTGGCGAGGAGTTTTGGATACGGCCACCGCGTTCATCCATGAGCGCGCGGACCTTACACCACGTTTCACCACAGACGAAGGAGTCGCCGGCCTTGAGGGTGCCCTTCTGGACGATGACGGTCGCAGTCGGGCCGCGACCAGTCTCCATTTGGGATTCGATGACGACGCCTTGGGCGGCGCATTTTGGGTTGGCCTTGAGGTCGAGGATTTCAGCCTGCAGGAGAATCGACTCGAGGAGCTCGTTCATGCCGGTGCCCTTGAGTGCGGAGACGGCGTTGGTGATGGTTTCGCCACCCCAATCTTCTGGGGTGATACCACGCTGCTGCATCTGCTGCTTCACGCGGTCGATATTGGCACCTTTAGCGTCCACTTTATTCACGGCGCAGACAATCGCGGTGGCGTGCTTCTGGGCGAACTTGAGGGCTTCCTCGGTCTGCGGCATGAAGCCGTCGTCCGCAGCCACCACGAGGACGGCGATGTCAGTGACGGAGGCGCCACGTTCGCGCATCTTGGCGAAAGCGGCGTGGCCGGGGGTGTCGAGGAAGGTGACGGTCCGTCCATTGTACTCAGGCTTTTCGCCCTGATACTTAACGGAGTAGGCACCGATGTGCTGGGTGATGCCGCCGGCTTCGCCGGACACCACGTTAGTCTTACGGAAGTAGTCTAGAAGGGTGGTCTTGCCGTGGTCGACGTGGCCGAGCACGCACACGACGGGTGGGCGCAGGGCGAGCAGGGCGGGATCGTCGTCCGTATTCTTCTCAACCTTCTTGACGGGCTGGGCGCCTTCCCCGCGGTGGCGGATTTCGAGGACGTAGCCATGCTTCTCAGCGACCTTTCGGGCGTCGGCTTCTTCGATGACGGAGGTGATGCTGACTACCTTATTGAGCTCCATCAGGCTACCGATGACCTGGAAGGGCTTGAGGTTAAGTGCGATCGCGAAGTCGCGGACCACGATGGGCGGGCGAATCGTGACTGCGCCCTTGCTGCCTGGGGCGATTTGACCGCCACCACCGACGGTACGCGTGACCACGGGTGCGGCCGGCGGACGAACGGTGGGCGGGAGCGGGCTGGGCCGGCTGGTCGGTGCGGGCGGCTGCGAAGGGGTAATGACGATTGGCGGCAGTTCGTTGCGCGGCGCATTCGTCGGGACGACGACACGCGGGGGGACGACGGGCGTGGGACCTGCGGCCGGGCGGGGCGGAGCAATCGGCGCTGGACGGGGAGGCAGGACGGTCGGAGGGACGTTAGCCTTGGGGGCGGTCTGAATTAATGGGGCCGCTGGCTTCGCGGCTTCGACCAAGGGCTTAGCAGGTGCGGCGGGAGCGGCCACGGGGGCGGGCACTGGGGCCGGCTCTTCCTTTTTAGGCAGTTTATCCTCCGCGAACTTCATGAAGTCGTCGCGGTAGAACTTGCTGAAGTTACTGGAGGCAGCTGGCTTCTTGCCTTCGGCGTAGACGAGATCCTTGAAGTCCGGATGGGCCTCTACGAACTGGTCCGCCAAGGCGAGCAATGCTTTGACCTCGAGGCCGAGTTCCTTGGCCACGTCGCTGTAACGCTGGGTGGTCGAGGCCTTCTTTGCTTCGGGTTTCTTCTTCTTCTCGGTCATGTGCAGGTACTGGGTGGACGGTAGAGGGAGCGGAGTCGGCGACGGACTTAGGCCTGGCCAGCGGTCTTGGCCTTGGCGACGGCAGCGAGGACGGTGTTGAATTCATCCTCGGTGATCGAGGTGCCAACCAAGTCTTCGGCGGTCACATCACTGAAGGCAGCGAGCTCGGAGATGCCGAGGCCCACGAACTTTGCAATGAGGTCAGGCGAAAGCTGGAGCTGGGCGGCGAGGCGCAAGGCCTTTTCGCCGAGCTGGGCGTCCACGCTCTCCGGTGCACGCGTCGACTTCGTGATGTCGAGGCGCCAACCCATGAGTTTGGAAGTGAGGCGGGCATTGCGGCCCTTGGAGCCGATGGCGATGCGCATGTCATCTTCGTCGACTTCAAAATGGATGAGACGGTTGCGCTCATCGATGTGCACATTGCGGGGCTTGGCCGGACGAATGGCTTCTTCCAGCAACTGGAGGGGCTCGGGGCGCCAGCGGATGATATCAATCTTCTCACCGTTGAGTTCCTTAACGATGTTACGGACGCGGGCGCCACGGGCACCGACGCAGGCGCCGACGGGGTCGACCTTGGGGTCGGAGGAGTCGACGGCGATTTTGGTACGATAGCCTGGGTCACGTGCCATGGCGGCGATTTTGACCGTTTTATCAGCGATTTCAGCAACTTCGAGCTCCAGGAGGCGCCGAACGAAATTCGGGTGGGCACGGGAAAGGATGAATTCACGGCCACGTTGGGTGTCTTCGCGGATTTCGAGCAGCAGGCAGCGGATGCGGTCGCCCGTGCGGAAGATTTCGCCCTGGCAGCTTTCGGCGCGGGTCAGGACGGCTTCGGCCGAGCCGAGTTCGACGACCACGTTGCCGCGGTCGTTGCGGCGGACGGTGCCGGTGACGATGTCACCGATCTTGTCCTTATACTCCTTGAAGACTTGGTCCTTCTCAATCTTACGGAAACGCTGGTTGAGCAGTTGCTTCGTGCTCATGGCCGCGATGCGACCGAGGTCCGAGACGGCGATGGGGCGACGGACTTCCTCGCCAATCTTGGCGTCGGCCTTCAGGGCGGTCGCGGCGACGGGGTTGATTTCCTTGAGGGGGTCGGACGGGGAGTCGCTGACGATGTAGACCGCGTAGGCGTCGAGCTTACCCGTGGCGGGGTCGGCGATGACCTCGATATTCTGTCCGGCGAGGACGGACTTTTCGACCGAAGACTTGATGGCTTCGGCGATGAGCGCGCAGGCTTCATCCTTGGGGATATTCTTTTCCTTTTCGAGGTATTGCAGGTAGGGCTTAATGTCTACGCTCATGGGTATACGGGTGGTGTGGTGAGAAAATGGGCGACAAAAAAGGCGGGTCCGGCTGGACCCACCTTATGGAAAGGTGACTAGGACTTCGGGTATGCCCCCTAAAATAAGGCCTGTCAAGGCGGGACGCCTTGGCGGGGTGGGTGTGGGGGTGGGTTCCGCTTGCCCCCGGGGGGTCTTCGGTAAACCTCTAGCACCATGGCTGACGAAAAGGTGATTTTTACCATGTCGGGAGTAACCAAGCACTTCGAGAAGAAGCCAATCTTCCGCGATATCTCCTTGTCCTACTTCTTCGGCGCTAAAATCGGCGTCCTCGGCCTCAATGGTTCGGGCAAGTCGACCTTACTCAAAATTATGGCCGGTGAAGATAAGGAGTTCGATGGCGAGATCAGTGCGGTCCCGGGCTATACGTTGGGTTACCTCGCCCAAGAGCCACGGCTCGACGAAGCCAAGACGGTGGCCGAATGTGTTAAGGAAGCGGTCTCTGAGATGAAGGCGTTACTCGAAGAGTATGATGACACTTTTGTGAAGGTCTCCGAGACCGATGATGTCAAGGCGCAGGAGAAGATCCTAGCTCGCCAAGGAGAAATTCAGTCGATCCTCGATGCCCGTGGTGGCTGGGACCTCGACGCCCGTATCGAGATGGCCCTCGACGCCCTGCGCTGCCCTGCTCCCGACGCGGTGGTTTCGACGCTGTCTGGCGGTGAAAAACGGCGGGTGGCCTTGTGTCGCCTGCTCTTGATGGAGCCAGATATCCTCTTGCTCGACGAACCGACTAATCACCTCGACGCCGATACGGTGGCCTGGTTGGAGCGCCACCTGCAGAACTATAAGGGCACGGTCATCGCCATCACGCATGACCGCTACTTCCTCGATAATGTGGCGGGCTGGATCTTGGAACTCGATCGCGGCCGGGGAGTGCCGTGGAAGGGCAACTATTCTTCTTGGCTCGAGCAGAAGCAAAAGCGGATCGAGACCGAAGAAAAGCAGTCGGTGGCCCGCTCTCGCTCGATGGAGCGTGAACGCGCCTGGGCTGGCTCCTCGCCTAAGGCCCGGGTGGCCAAGAACAAGGCCCGCTTACGTTCCTATGAGCAGATGCTCACGCAGGACCAGGCCCAGACGGAGAGTAAGGCAGAGATTTGGATTCCGCCCGGCCCCCGCTTGGGTGGCGCCGTCATCGAAGCTAAGGGCATGATGAAGGCCTATGGCGACCGCGTGTTGATGGAGGACGTGAACTTCTCGCTCCCCGCCGGTGGCATTGTCGGAATCATTGGACCGAATGGCGCTGGTAAGACGACGCTATTCCGGATGATCACCGGCCTAGAGAAGCCCGATAAGGGGACCCTTACGTTGGGCGAGTCGGTCAAGATTGCCCACGTCGATCAGTCCCGCGATTCCTTGCCGGCCGATAAGGCCCTCTGGGAAGCGATCTCTGACGGCCAGGACATGGTGCACCTCGGTAAGGTCATCGTCCCCGCGCGTGCTTACGCCGCCCGCTTCGGCTTCACAGGTGACGTGCAGCAGCGTAAGGTCGGGCTGATGTCCGGAGGGGAACGTAACCGCATTCACCTCGCTCGCTTGATCAAGGCGGGCGCGAATGTCTTGCTGCTCGACGAACCGACGAACGACCTCGACGTGAATACTATTCGCGCGCTCGAAGATGCCTTGGAATCTTTCGCTGGTTGTGCCGTGGTGATTTCGCACGACCGCTGGTTCCTCGATCGCGTCGCGACCCATATCTTGGCCTTCGAGGACGACGGCAAACTCGTTTGGCACGAGGGCAACTACGGCGACTACCTCGAATCGCGTCGTCGTCGCTTGGGGGAGGACTCCGATACGCCGCGTCGACCAAAGTACCGCCGGCTTACGCGTTAAGGCGTTGGCTCTGCGTCAGGCGCGGACGCCAGGTCGGTAGGGTGCGGGTGAGTTCGGCAAATTCAGCGTCCGTCATTCGCCACGTCCAGTTACCCTGCGGGTGGCCGGGGGTGTTGAAGCGCGCCTCTGAACCGAGGCCGAGCAGGTCTTGCGCCGGCAGGATGGCGCAGACCGCTGGCGTCCGCAGTACGGCGTTGGTCAAAGCGGCCGGCACATCGTCCACCGCCCCGAGGAGTTCCTTTAGGTTGGCTTGTTCCTCCGGCGTGGCGCCCGCGAGCCAACCGCGGAGGGTGTCGTTGTCGTGCGTGCCCGTATAGACGACCCGGTCCGCGGTGACGTTGTCTGGGTGATGCGGATTATCAGCCGACCCTCCGAAGCCGAATTGCATGACTGCCATGCCGGGAAGCCCAGAGGCGTGGCGCAGGATGTCCACGCCCGGGGAGAGTAAGCCCAGGTCTTCCGCGACCAGTGGTAAGTCGCCCATCGCTTGGGTGAAGGCCAGGCCCGGACCGTCGTGCCAAGCGCCGCCACGGGCATTGGGTGCGCCTGCGGGGACGCTCCAGTAGTCGCAGAGGCCGCGGAAATGGTCGATGCGCACGGCATCAAAAAGTTGCAAGTCGTGCAAGACGCGCGCCCGCCACCACGCGAAGCCATCGGCTGCATGTGCGGTCCAGTCGTAGAGCGGATTGCCCCATAGCTGCCCGTCCTCGGCAAAGTAGTCGGGCGGCACGCCCGCGACGGCCGTGGGTTGGCCGTGGGCGTCGAGTTGGAAGAGCTGCGGGTGGGCTCGCACGTCGCAACCATCGGCGGAGACGTAGATCGGTTCGTCACCCAGCAGGCGGATGCCGTGCCGTTGGGCGTGGGCGCGTAAGGCCTGCCATTGCTCAGCGAAGAGAAATTGCAGGGCAGCGGCTTCGGCGCAGAGCGCCGGATCGGCCACCGTTACCGTCCAAGTCGAAGGCGCGGCGAAGCTGTTCTGCTCGCGGAGCGCAGAGAACTGACACCAAGCCTTGAGCCAAGGGGCTTGCTCTGCTTGGTATTTCAGGAAGTTCGCCTCATGCGGCAGAGCCTGCGCAGCGCGGGCTCCAGCCAACTTGAGTAGGGGACGGAGTTCATGCCAGAGCCGTCCGTAATCCGTGTGGTGGTCCGCCCCGCGTTGGACTTGGGCTGTTTCCGCCGAAGTGAGGAAGCCGCGGTGCTCCAGGTCAACGAGGTCGAGAAGGTAGGGATTACCTGCGAAGATAGATAAAGCTTGGTAAGGCGAGTCGCCGTAACCAGTTGGGCCGAGCGGGCAGACCTGCCACCAAGTGAAACCACCAGCGGCCAAGGCTTCGACGAAGCGGTGCGCTTCTGCTCCGAGCGTCCCGATAGGGCCCGGGCCAGGCAGGGCGGTCGGGTGCAGTAGAACGCCCGCGGACCGTTGCGGGAAGGCGCGGCAACGGAAGGCGGAAGGCGCTATCGGCATTTCAGCGGTATTGGACGTAGTGCTTGGCCCGGAGTTCCGTGAACCACTTCTCAACCGACTCTTTCATGGCCTCGGAGCGCACGCGCTCTTCAACCAGCGAGCGAACCTGAGGGTCGTGCAAGGTATCGACCCCGGCGGCCTTTAGGCCCTCGCGCTTCAGGATGAACCAAAAGGTCGGACTGCCCGGGATGTCGAACTGCTGGGCTTCCGAAACTTCGCCATCTTTCAGCTGGCGCAGCACCCCGATGATTCGCTCATTGCTATCTTCCAGCGGTTTCCAGCCCGTATCGCCACCTTGCTTAGCGTAGTCGTCGGTGCTGATTATTTCGGCGATTTCAGCAAAGCCTACTTCGGTGGTCTTCTTAGTTAGGGATGCCTTGTAGCGCACCAAGGTGGCGGGGAGCTTAGCCGGGTCGCGGAGCGCGGCCGCCCAAGCCTCGGCCCGAGCCTTACCTTCAGCGACAGTCTCGCTGGCGCCTTGCATTAGGGTGATTTGGCGAAGATGGACGCTTTCCTTGCGCGTGAACTCCGCTTGATGCGTGTCGTAATAGGCTTTTAGCTTACCCGGACCAACCTCGAGGGCCGAGCGGCGAACCTGATTGACCATGTATTCAAAGATGATGCTGTCCTCGATCTCCTTGCGGTAGGACATGGGCGTAGTTCCTTTTGCGCGGAGGGAAGCGACAAAGCGGTTGCGGTCGCCGCCGAAGTCACGGCGGATGGTCTCTTCGATACTGCTATCGATGTAGGAACCAGGGATTTTCCCGCTGGCCTTGAACTCAGCAATCGCCAATTGGCGGATGATGATATCCTCGAGTGCATTGCGGCCCAAGGCGTCAACCTTCAGTTTAAATTCGGCATCGTCCTTACTGCCCTGCCTGATTTCCGCCAAGAATGGCATAAACTGACGGCGTATGTCCGAAAGGGTAATTGGTTGCCCGTTGGCGCTACCAGCGATGCGGTCGGCATCGAGTTCTAAAATGCGCTCAGCGAGTATACGCTCGGGAGTCTTCGGCAGGGCCTGCGCCAGCAGCAAGGAGGAGGTGCCGAGGAGGAGGCAGGAAATTAAAAGTGCGTTCATGAGCCAGGTGGTGCGGACAGGCGTGACAGGAAGCCACGGATTTCCGTGAGTTTCCGCAGGGGGTCCTTGACGGTCAAGCGGGGAAACCGATTTCCGACTAAGATGGGCTCAGCTGGCCGTCCGGGGCTGATTTGTAGGCAGCGCAGGGTCGTCCCGTCGGTGGAAATCGAGGTGATGCCCTTGGCTTCCCCTAGGCAGCGAATCTCGGCAAGTTGCAGAAAGGCTGCCGCTTCCGGTGGCAGGCGGCCGTAGCGATCCGTCAGGTTGGCCCGGAGTTCCGCGACTTCCGCTGCATCCGTCGCCAGTGCGACCTTGCGGAAGGCCTCGATCCGCAGGCGGGTTTCCGGAATCCAATCGGATGGTAACGTCGCGGTGAGCAAGGGCCCGTCGCCATCGCTGGAGTGGGTCTGCTCAACGCCAAGGGCGGCTTGGGTGTGGTCGATGAAATCGAGGTTCACTTCGCACCGGTCGACGCCCGCCCCACGGTCTCCGCGGAGTTTGGCGACGCTGCGTCGGAGTAATTGACAATAAAGGTCGAAGCCGACGTTGGCGACGTGGCCGCTCTGGGCCGCGCCGAGAATATTACCCGCACCACGGAGCTCGAGGTCGCGCATAGCAATACGGAAGCCTGCACCTAGTTGATTATATTGGCGAATGGCGGAGAGGCGGCGATGGGCGGTGCCGACTAAAGCGGCATGCCGATGCAGAAAGAGGTAGGCGTAGGCTTGGCGATTGAACCGCCCGACGCGGCCGCGGAGTTGATAAAGCTGTGCGAGGCCAAACCGATCGGCGCCTTCGATGATGAGGGTATTGCAGTTGGGGATATCGAGGCCGGTCTCGATGATGGTCGTGCAGACGAGGACGTCGTACTCCCCCGCGACGAAGGCGGACATGGTTTCCTCCAGTTCGCCAGCCCCCATCTGCCCGTGGCCAACAATGATGCGCGCTTTGGGCACCAAGGCGGCCAGCCGTTCGGCAACGGCCCGGATGGTCTCCACGCGATTGTGCAGGTAGAAGACTTGGCCACCGCGGGCCAGCTCGGCCTTCACGGCATCGCGTACGAGTTTCTCATCGTAGCTGCGGACGACGGTGCGGATAGGCAGGCGTTCGCGTGGGGGCGTCTCAATGACGCTCAGGTCGCGGGCGCCGACGAGGGCGAGGTAAAGCGTCCGTGGAATCGGGGTCGCACTCATCGCAAGCACATCCACCTCTGTGCGCATCTCCTTCAGGCGTTCCTTGTGGCGGACACCAAAGCGATGCTCTTCATCGATGATGACGAGGCCGAGTTTGCCGAAGGACGTGCCATCGGAGAGGAGGGCATGCGTGCCGACCACGATGTCGACCGTCCCCGCGGCGGCGCGGGCGCGAACGTTAGCTTTTTGCTTGGCGGTACGGAAGCCACTCAGCAGTTCGACGGAGATGGGCCAGCGCGCCAAGCGTTCCCGGAAACTTTCGTAGTGCTGCTGTGCGAGCACCGTCGTGGGTGCGAGGATCGCCACTTGTCGTCCGCCGAGGACGCACTTGAACGTGGCGCGCAAGGCCACCTCAGTCTTGCCGAAGCCCACGTCGCCACTGACGAGACGATCCATCGGGGCGGCCCGTTCCATATCGCCCTTCACGTCCGCGATGGCGCGCGTCTGGTCGGGGGTCTCGCGGTGGGGGAAGGAGCGTTCGAACTCGCCCATCCAGGCATTGTCAGCGTCTTTCGGGTGGGCGATGCCCGGCTTAGTGGAGCGGGCCGCTTGCATGGCGAGCAACTGCGCCGCGAGGTCCGCGGTGGCTTTCTCGGCGGCTTTCCGCGAGCGTTCCCAGCCGCCGCCTCCGAGCTTAGAAAGTTTGGGCGTGGCGCGGCCAATACCGATATAACGCGAGAGTAGGTGCGACTCCCGGACGGGGAGGTGTAGCATCGATTTCTCGGCAAACTCGAGTCCGATGAAGTCTTCGGTCCGTCCGTTGTGTTCGTGGGCCTTGATGCCGCGGAAGAGGCAGATGCCTTGAGTCACGTGCACCAAGGCATCGCCGTCGGCGAGCTCACCGAAGTCGAGTGCCCGTCCGATAGCGGCGCGGACGGCGGTACGGCGACGAGGCAACGAAGCGAGTGGGCGTTTACGGCGGCCGAAGAGCTCGCGCTCCGTGAGCAGGACGAGGCCAGTCTTGAGTAAACCCGACAGTTTTCCAGGTGCCAGTAAGAGCCCGCCGCCAAAGCGCCCGGCGCAGACCCGCGGTTTGAATCCGCGGATGGCAACGGCTTTAACTTCGGCGTTCAAGCGGTCGACCGACCCGTCCGTATCGCCAGTGAGTAGGCAAGGCCGGCCATCCTTGGCGAGGGCGGCCGCGGCGCGAAGTAGGGCGGGGCGGTGTTCGCTGCCTTCGGTGGCCGAGCCGATGAGGAGCGTTTCCGCTGGTTGGCATTCGAGCCCCTGCGCATCGTAGCCTTCTGGAATTTCATCCGATTCTTCCAGAATAAGCTGCGGTAGTTTCGTGGCGTGCAGTTCGACGCACAGGATATCTTCGTGGGCGCGGTCGACGGAGATGATGAGGGCGCCCGCCGGGAGGTGCTTGAAAAAGGGGGCTTCTGCGGCCTGGCCGGAGTCATCGCGCGGGGCGCAGATCACCAGCCCGTCGACTTCGCCTTCGCTCCGTTGCGTGGCGGGGTCGAAGGGTCGAATGGATTCAACCTTATCGCCAAAGAGGTCGATGCGTACGGGCATCTGGGCATTGAGCGGGTAGACGTCGAGGATGCCGCCGCGCAGGGCGTATTCGCCGGGTTGTTCGCAGAGCGCTTCGTGGTCGTAACTGAAATCAACGGCGAGGCGTTGGGCGAAGGCCCGTAGCTCGAGGGTGTCGCCTTTGCGGATAACCATCTCCGCGCGGGCGGCGGTTTCCGGCGCGGGCGACCGGCGGGCCAAGGAACCCGGTGTGCATGCGATGAGTAATGGCCGTTGGGTATCGTGGCTACCATGGCGCAGCAGGGAGAGCACGCCGAGTAGGTCGCAGTCTGCTTCAAAGGCCGGCACAGCGGCGTCGGCCTCGGTCAACGTCCGAGCGACGGGCTGCGCACCGTTCAGCAAGGTCAAGAGCTGCGCTGTCTCTTCCGCCAAGGTTTCCGCCGCTCCAAGGTTGGAGGCGAGCAGGACAATGACGCTATGGGCGGCGCCCTCCGAACAGGCTACGGGCCCCCAAGCGTGCGCGGGCACGCCGGTTAGGGCACGGCGTGGCTGAACAGACATCCCGCTATCCAGCGGGGACGTGTTCA
>CAIYAN010000044.1 GCA_903924185.1 uncultured Opitutia bacterium
TGGAAGAAGGATGGCTGGAACCAGATCGTCTTCCGCGCCAAGGGCGACACCTACACCGTTTGGCTCAATGGCGAGCAAGTCTCGCAGCTGACCGACCCCGCTTACCCGACTGCTTACTCGGTGGGCCTGCAGATTCACCCTAGCTTAAAGATGAAGGTCGAGTACCGTAACATTCAGTTGGCTGAGTTGAAGTAAGATCGTCACGCGACGGGTGGGCTTTCGACTGGCGAGCCTGCGGGGCACGCCTTGAATCATCTGCATGACTCCTCCATCTGGTCCTAGCCGCACTCGCCGCGATTTCTTACTGCGGGCGGGTGCACTGTCTTTTGCCTTGGTGCCTGGCTTCGCCTGCGCTGCGGAGGCTCCCAAGAAGAAGGCCGATCCGTATGCAGACGCCGTCTTTGTCGAGGGGGAGCCGCCGCTTCCGGCTGAAGGCTCCTTTACCTTCGCGGTCCTGCCCGACACCCAGTATTATTGCGAGAAGTACCCTGATATCTTCGTCGCCCAGACGCGTTGGATTATTGAGCAACGCGATCGTCGCCGCATTGCGGCGACTTTCCACCTCGGTGATATCACTAATCAGAACGACCTACCGCAGTGGAAGAACGCCCGTAGAGCGCTCCAGGTGCTCATGGATGCAGGGATGCCCATGTGCCTAACGGCTGGAAATCATGACCATGGCCCCAAGGGTAATGGTTCGGATCGCACGACGATGTTGACTGACTTCTTCCCAGTGAAGGAACTCTCCCGTGCTTCCCACTGGGCTGGCAATTACGACCGCGAACCGCAGCGTTCGGAAAATTCTTACCATCGCCTAGACATCGCTGGTCGGCGCTTTCTCATTCTTTGCTTAGAGTTCGCTCCCCGGGGTGACGTCCTCCGTTGGGCGAACGAAGTCGTCACTGACCACGCTGATCGCGAGGTCGTTTTGGTTACGCACGCGCTAGTCTATCACAACGACACACGTTTGGACTGGAAGCAGTACGGTAAATTGCAGGACTGGAGTCCGCATATCTTCGGTTTGGCCAAGCCCGATGATGATGTGAACGACGGACAGGAAATTTGGGATAAGCTGATCTCTCGCCACGAGAACTTTATCCTGACCTTGAATGGACACGTCGTGGAGTCAGGCCTCGGTCGTCTTGTCACCTCGACTGCGAAAGGCCATCCGGTGCCGCAGGTCCTCGTCAATTTCCAGATGAAGCCTAACGGTGGTGACGGTTGGCTGCGTCTGATCGAGATGCGTAAGGACGGCACGATGCAGACCTACGATTACTCCCCGACGCGTAAGCAGATGAACGCGTCGAAGCGTAACCAGTTCACCATTCCTTGGGCCTAAACCCTTGCGGGTGCCTGCCCGAGCGCTACATATACCTAATATGACCCCGAACGCCGCAGAGCACCGCTTCCAGCCTTCGCGCCGCGACTTTCTGCTGACCGGAGCAGCCTGGGCACTGGGCGGACTGCCGTTCGTCAGTCGCGCCGCCGAACCCCAGGCTAAGGCTCCGGCGGAAGCTACCCCGAAGAACCCTTATGCAGACGCGGTCTTCGTCGCTGGCGAGCCACCCCTGCCGGCGGAAGGATCGTTTACCTTTGCGGTTCTACCCGATACCCAGTTCTACGCCCAAAAGCACCCGGACACTTTTCTGGCCCAGACCCGCTGGCTCGTCGAGCAGCGCGAACGCCGCCGTATCGCCGGCGTGCTGCACCTTGGGGATATCACGAATAGCAATACCGTCCCGCAGTGGGAGAACGCACGCAAGGCACTGCAGGTCCTCATGGATGCCAAGTTACCGATGTGCCTCGTCCCGGGCAATCATGACTTCGGTCCTGGGGGTGGTTGCGCTGACCGGACGACCCTGATGTCCAAGTTCTTCCCGGTCGCCGAGCTGTCGCAAGCTTCGCATTGGAAGGGGAACTACGATAAGGAGCCCGACCGTTCCGAGAATAGTTGGCACTTCCTCGAAGCAGCTGGCCGCAAATTCCTCGTGCTTTGTCTGGAATTCGGGCCGCGCAACGACGTGCTTCGCTGGGCGCACGAGGTCGTCGGAGCGCACACCGACCGGGAGGTGATTCTCCTGACGCATGCCCATATCTATCACGACGACACGCGCTACGACCAGGTTCGCTTCGGAAAAAAGCAAAATCACAACCCCCATACATATTTCGCCAAGGCCCAGCCAGATATCAACGACGGCGAAGAAGTCTGGGCGAAACTCATCTCGCGCCATGAGCATTTTGTGCTCACCTTAAACGGACACGTCACCAACGATGGCCTTGGCCGCGTAGTGACCTCGACCACCAAAGGTCATGCGGTGCCCCAGCTACTCGTTAATTTCCAAATGAAACCCAACGGCGGCGATGGTTGGCTGCGTCTGATCGAAATGCGTAAGGACGGCACTATGCAGACTTATGACTATTCGCCGACCCGCAAGCAGACGAACGCGTCTAAGCAGAACCAGTTTACCATCCCTTGGGCTTAGGCCCAAGGCGGTTGCCTATTTTTCGTTCTTCTCCGCGGGTTTTTCGCGGAGGAGATAGGTGTCGAGGATGAGGCGTAGGCGCTGCTGCTCGCTGCCGCGGATGTCTGACTCGAGCTGAGCGCGTTCGCTCTGTTGGCGACGCCAAGCTTGGTGCAGGGCGTCGTTGGAAATCCACTCGCTCAGGCGGTAGGGGGCGGGGATCGGGGGCGTGGGCAGTGGGGGCACTTGGCCAACGTTCGGGAGTGGGGCCGTTTCCCCGTTGGCCTTGGTCGTCGCGGGACCGCCAGCTACGCCACCAGTTAGGGTGCGCCCGGCAGCGGCCTTGGTGTTCGGTGCTCCCGGGATAGCCACTGCAGGGCCGCTAGGATTGGTCTTTGCTGGATTGGGCTGGCCCGAGAGGGTTCCCGTTGTAGGCGCTTGGCCACGGGCGCTCGTCGGCGCGTCTGCAGGGATGCCTAGGAGCGGCAGCGAAGCGGTTGGGGTCGCTGGGCGTTGCGGGTCGTCGGTGATGGCCCGAGGTAAGCGCCGTGCGGCCTGGCTGGGCGTGCCTGCGGCGGGTTCACCCAGGACTTCGCGAGGAAGGTTAAGGCTGTCACCAGGCTGCGGTGGGGCCGTGCGCTTTGGTAATTCGGCGATGGTGGGTTTACCCACGGTGGTCGGACCGATGCCATCCACCAAGAGTTCAGGCAAGCGTAACGGGGTACGCTGGGGTTTGGCTTTCGGCCCTGGCAATTCGAGGGTCGCGGGATTGCTGGCCGGGGTGCGGCTGGAGGGCGTCTTTGCCGTGGAATCGCCTAAGCCTAGGGCGGTAGGCGCGGTCGGCACA
>CAIYAN010000045.1 GCA_903924185.1 uncultured Opitutia bacterium
CAGCGGCGCGGAGGGCTTGCGCGGCGGCGCGGAGGGCTTGGTCGCGGGTCGCCGTCGAAGAGAGGGCCACGGCGCGCGCAGCTGCCTTGGCCGCTCGGGCCAGAGCCGTCACGCGCTGCAGCAGGTCACTCATCGCAGGGAGAAGCGCGTCCCGAGTTTTTTGCCCGCGGCGATTTCCAGGAGGACGTTGGCTTTACGGCCGTGCGCGATGATGGTGTCCACGCCCCCTTCGGCGGCGATTTCCGCAGCCTGTAACTTGGTCACCATGCCGCCGACGTTGCGTTCGGAGCCGGCGCCGCCCGCGAGGCCGCGGATGGCGTCATTAATCTTGGTGACCTTAGGGATCCGGTCCCCCGTGCCGTCGGATTTCGTCATGAGTCCATCGACCCCCGAGAGGATGATGAGCAAGTCGGCACCGACGAGTGCGGCAACGTGTGCGGAGAGTCGGTCGTTGTCGCCCACGCGGATTTCTTCGTCCGCGATGGCGTCGTTCTCGTTGATGATCGGGACGAATCGCTTGCGCTTGAGGAGGAGATCGAGGGTGGCGCGCGCATTACGCGTGCAAGCACGGCTATCGAGGTCCCAGTACGTCAGGAGCATCTGCGAGCCGAGCAGCCCATGGCGGGCGAAGTGTCGACCGTAGACAGACATCAACTCGGGTTGGCCGACCGTGGCGCAGGCTTGCAGCTCGCGGGCGTCCTTCGGGCGCTTCTCTAGGTTCATAGCCGTCATCCCAGCGGAGACAGCACCGGAGGAGACCACGACGACCTCGATGCCTTTCTTCATCAGGCCGGCGACTTGGTCGGCGATGCGACCGATTTGGACGCGATCGACCTTGCCGTCCTTGCGGGTGAGCAGACCAGAACCGAGTTTGATGACCCAACGTTTTGCCATAAGAGTGGAAGCGAACCTAACGGACGGAATCCGCCGATGTCCAGCGTCAGAGTGCGGCGCCGTCGCGGCTCGGCGGGGTTAAGCCTGCGGCCAGCCAGCCTTTATCCGTTAGGACGCGCCCTTGGGGGGTGCGGGTCACATAGCCTTCCTGGACGAGGAACGGTTCATGGACCTCTTCGAGCGTGTGGGCGTCTTCGCCGATGGAAGCCCCGATGCTACTCAGTCCTACTGGGCCGCCGTTATGTTTCTGGGCCATGGCGCGGAGGAAGCGGTGATCCATGTCGTCGAGTCCATGTTGGTCGATCTCAAGTAGCTCGAGGGCGGCGGCCGTGACGGCGGCATCGGCCTTACCGGCGGCGCGTTCGAGTGCGTAGTCGCGCGTGAAGCGCAGCAGGTTGTTAACGATACGGGGCGTACCGCGGGCGCGGCGGGCGACTTCTTCGGCGCCTCCTTGATCGAGGTCAAGGTTGAGCAACTTCGCATTGCGGGCGACAATCGTCAGGAGCTGTTCGCGGGTGTAGTAATCCAGTCGCGTCTGCAGGGTGAAGCGGCTGCGTAACGGGGCGGTCAGCAGGCCAGTGCGCGTGGTGGCACCGACCAACGTGAACTTCGGTAGGTCGAGACGGACGCTGCGGGCGTTCGGCCCTTGATCGATCATGATGTCGATGCGGAAGTCCTCCATCGCGGAGTAGAGGAACTCTTCGACGGTCTTCGGAATCCGATGGATCTCGTCGATGAAGAGCAGCTCGCCTTCTTGCAGGCTGGTGAGCAGGCCGGCGAGGTCAGAGGCCTTTTCGACGACGGGTCCAGAAGTCACGCGAATGGGCCGGCCCATTTCTTCAGCGAGGATCATCGCCAGGGTGGTCTTGCCGAGGCCGGGCGGGCCGTGGAGCAGGATATGGTCGAGCGTGCGTCCTTCGCGGCGGGCGGCCCCGACCATCACGCGCAGGCGTTCCACTGTGCGCGCTTGGCCAACGAAATCGGCGAGAGAAGGAGGGCGCAGTGCTTGATCGAGCGGGCGGTTGGGCGCGCTCACCGCGGCCTTGCCGGCGGCGGGTTGGGTCGATTCTGCATCATCCTGCGCGCGGGCCATGGCGGTAACGTGTCGAGTCAGGGAGCGATGGCAATCCTCAGTCCTCGGCGAAGCCTTTCGGCATCGCGGACGCGGGGAGTCGTTCAATGTCGGCGCCGAGTGAGCGGAGGCGTTCCTCGAAGCGTTCGTAACCGCGGTCGAGGTGGTAGAGCCGTTGCACCCAGGTTTCCCCCTTAGCTGTCAGGGCGGCGAGGATGAGGGCGGCGGAGGCTCGGAGGTCGGAGGCCATCACGGGCGCGCCGGATAGCGGGCGGTCGCCGTAGACCGCGGCGGTGGCGCCATCGATGGCGATTTCTGCCCCCATGCGTTGGAGTTCGGCCGCGTGCATGAAGCGGTGTGGGTAGACCGTTTCCGTGACGGTGCTGCGTCCGTCGACCAGTAGTTGCAAGGCCATGAACTGCGCTTGCAGGTCGGTCGGGAAACCTGGATAGGGCTCGGTGATGATGTCGACCGTACGCGTCGGGCGACCGAACGCGCGGATGAACCCCGGGCCCGTTTCAACGCCGACGCCGGCTGCACGGAGTTTATCCAGGAAGGCGCCGAGGTGGGCGGCTTCGGCGCCGGTGACCGTGACATCTCCATCGGTGATGGCGCCTGCGACGAGGTAGGTGCCCGTCTCGATGCGGTCGGGGATGACGGTGTGCTCGGTGCCCCGCAGGCGTTCGACGCCCTTGATGGTGATGACCTCGGTGCCGTGGCCGCGAATGTCGGCACCCATCTTGAGTAGTAGCTCGCAGAGGTCGACGACTTCGGGTTCGCGCGCGGCGCATTCGATGCGCGTTTCGCCCGGCGTCAGCGACGCAGCCATCACGAGGTTCGCCGTTCCGAGGACCGTGCTACCCATGGGGCCGCCCATAAAGACGAGGCTCCCGCGGGCGCGGGAAGCATCGACGGAAACCACCCCGCCTTCGACGGTAACGATGCAGCCGAGGGCTTCGAGTCCTTTCAGGTGAAGGTCGATGGGGCGCGGGCCGATGACGCACCCGCCGGGGATGGCCATCTCCGCTTGGTGGAGACGACCCACGAGGGCGCCGAGCAAGCAGACCGAGGCGCGCATCTTGCGCACGAGGTCGTAGGGCGTGCGATGGGTAATCTCTTGCGCTTTAATGACCCAGGTGCCGGGTGTCGGGTTCGTCACGATTGCCCCTTGGTGGCGGAGGATTTCCGCCATGAAGCGCACATCGCTGAGGTCGGGCACATTGTGCAGCGTCACCGCTTCGGACGTGAGCAACGACGCAGCCAGCAAGGGAAGGGCGGCGTTCTTAGCGCCGGCGGCCTGGATGGTCCCGCTTAAGCGGTGACCTCCGATGATGCGTGCGACTTCGAGCATGGTGCTGAAAAAGAGCGGGGGCGCCGTTAAGCGCCCCCGTTTCGTTTAGCCTTCGCGAGGTCCTCGGCGGTCGCCTTGACCTCCGCGGAAATCGCCGCCACGGCCACGGCCGCCGCGATCGCCACCACGGCCACCACGGTCGCCACGACCACGGCCACCGCGGTCACCGCCACGCTCACCGCCGCGGTCGCCGCGCTGTTCGCCACGGAAGCCACCACGGTTGCCACGCTGTTCGCCACGGGCTTGTTCGCCACCGGCGGTTGGCACAAAGACGGCCTTGGTCGGGATGCCGAACAAGGTCGCGAGCTTGCGCTTCAGCGAAGCCCAGAAACCAATCGGTGCCTGCACGGGGATGACGACGGGTTCAATTTGGATACGCGGGCGATCTTCGCGACGCGGACGATCTTCGCGACGAGGGCG
>CAIYAN010000046.1 GCA_903924185.1 uncultured Opitutia bacterium
CGGGCCACCCCGCAAGGCACTGCCGCTGTCGCGACTGGCACGGTGACCAACGCCTCGAACTGGTCTGGCTTCGTGAATCTCTCCGACAGCCAAGTCCGTAATCTCGCCAAGGCCATCGTCGAAGAGAACAAGGCTCGCTTTAAGGTACTCGCCCGCACCGAACGCGACCAAAGTTACCCGCCGGCAGCGCGTATCTTCCGCGGTCAGATGACCGCAGCCACGCCTTATTTAGGCCTCACCGAATTTGTTAACCGTTTCCTCCACCCGAGCCCGCTGGTGTCGCGCTGCGGCGCCTTGCAATCGGCGATCTTCCGCGCCGATAAATATTATGCTTCGACGACTAACACGGTCGACCACTTCTCGGACCGACTCTCCAACAAAGGCGCGATTGGTAAAGTAGACGTCGCCGCGCTCTCGACCACCACGGCGGGGCCGTTCGCCAATCCTGAAAATATCGAACTCCCCGACCCCGTCAGCCAAAACGTCACCCACGCCGCCTTGGGCGCACCTGGCAACCTCTTGCAGTCCGACCTCTTGGAAGTCATCGGTAGCGCCCTATCCACACGGTCCGACACCTTTACCATCCGAGCCTACGGCGAAGCCTGGAACACCTCCGGCGATAGTGCTAAATGCTGGATTGAAGCCGTGATCCAACGCATCCCGGAATTCATCGACTCGACCAATGCGGCGGAGACCGCGGCGGCCGGACCGAAGAATCCCACGAACCTAGTTCCTGGCAGCACCAACACCGGTGACGTGACGACCAGTAACCAGTTAACGCCCGTCAATATCGTGCTGGGGCGTCGCTTCCGTATCGTCTCCTTCCGCACCCTCAAACCGAATGAAATCTAACCTCGGCCTACTCCTTGCGCTCGCTCTGGTTGCTCCTGGTTTCGCCGAAGAGAAACCGCCCGTCGAAGTGACCGTGAAACTGCGCGCCCTGTCCTTGAATGGACCCATTCTTGGACACGGCTACCGTAAAGATGGCAAAGTCTCTCCGTTGGTCATTGCGCCTGACTTCTTCACGCAAGAGTTCACCTACCACGGCAATCCACACTTTGAGCTTCTGCCACTGACGGCCACGGTTAATCCCGATGAGATCGCGAAGCTACTCGCTCGCCACCCGACCGGCAAGCCCAGCGACCTCAGCATCAAGTCGCCGTTCGCTCCACACACGATCGCGAAGCCCGACGGCCCGCAGAAAAGCTTGCTCGCGGTCGGACCGGACCCACGCAAATCCTCTGACCCGCGCAAGTCTACCGACCCGCAGGCTTCCGCCGACCCCACGAAGACGCTCGACCCCATCCGTTCAGGGGACCCGCTCAAGTCTGCCGACCCGACCAAGTCGGCCGATCCGGTCAGGTCTACCGACCCGATTCGTTCGGGCGACTCCCTCAAATCAAACAACCCGGAAAAAACCACGGACGTCCAAAAGACCCTCTCTCCGGACGAGAAACGGAAAAAGCGGCAGGCGGTTTTCGTACCCGTGTCGGTCGAACCACCCAAGAAGCCCGATAAGGACAAAGAGAGTAAGCCCATCGCTTGGATTGACCTGCCGACCACCCCTGGCCCCCATCACCTCATCTTGCTCGTGAACCCGGGCGACCCTAAGGGTGGCATCCTGGCCATCGATGACGCCCCCGGGACCTTTCAGTACGGAACCATCCGTTTTTACAACCTCTGCCCCCACCCGGTTGAAATCCAAATCCCAGGGAGCCGGACCAAGATAGGCTCTAAGGGCAGTACGGTCGTACGCCCGAACGCGCCTGACGGTACCTACTTCGAGGGCGCTATCCACTCCCGCTCAGCCATCGATGACCAAGAATCCCTGAGTTATAGCTTCCGTTATTTTCAGCAAAACGACCTCCGGACGCTCTATTTCATCATGCCCTCAGCCGAAAGTGAAGGTCAGGTCATTATTAAGGGTGTGG
This sequence comes from uncultured Opitutia bacterium, assembly GCA_903924185.1. Classification (GTDB taxonomy): domain Bacteria; phylum Verrucomicrobiota; class Verrucomicrobiia; order Opitutales; family UBA953; genus UBA953. Next base: position 1,932 of record CAIYAN010000046.1, read on the forward strand.
AAGACCGTTACCGCCCCCCCGAACCGGCGGGTAAGTAGGTTAAATCTAGGCTACATTCCAGGGGGAGTTATTCACACCCCCGCCCCCTCAAAAGTCCTCTTAAAATCTTGGAATTGGGGTAGAAAGGACTGACAATTTAGGCAGTTCCCCACCTAGGCAAATGAGCATAGCACCCCACCCTGTGTCACGACGCGGCTTTAGCCTCGTTCTCTCCCTCACCATCATGGCCATGATGGTCATGATCGTCATTGTTCTTGCAGCATTCTTGAGCGTCGAATCGAAGTTAGCCAAGGCCGCCCAATACCGGACGCAGAGCAAGCTCCATGCGCTAGTCTCACTCCGCCTCGCCCTCGCGCACCTGCAGCAGGAAGCCGGCCCAGACCGACGCATGACCGCCCAAGCGAACCTCGGGGCCGACAGCAACCAACCAGGCTGGAATTGGCAAACCATTCGCAACCCTCTCTGGACGGGCGTCTGGCGGAGCGATCGCCCGACCCAACCGCCCGCTTGGCTCGTCAGTGGTCGCCACGATCGACCCGCCAATTCCCAAAGCATTAACCTCTTCGGTAAAAATGATTACGAAATCGACCACTGGGTGCCCTTCCAGTCCGACTACAACCCGACGGCCGGCCCTATGATGATCACGCTGGTCGGGGATGCCACGGCCATGCCCGCCGAGCTCATGAATTGGCCGACCACTCCAGGCCGCCCCGATGGCCGCATTTACCTGCCCAAGGTTCAATTGCCCGACGCCAACGTGGCCGGTTCCTATTGTTATTGGGTCGGCGATGAAGGCGTGAAGGCGAAGTTAAATCTCACGGACACGCGCATCACCCCACCAACGACGGCGACCGTCAGCGCCGACCAGCAATCCTTCAACTCCATCCTCGCCCTCCGCGGTGCGGCCCGGACCGGCATCGAAATCCTAAAAGGCTTCGAGAACATCCCCCTCGGCGGAATTGATTCGCGTGCCACCAAACTCTACGACCTGAGCCTCCTCGACACCGCCGTCTTCACCGAAACCAGCCC
>CAIYAN010000047.1 GCA_903924185.1 uncultured Opitutia bacterium
CGGGACGATCACGATCTTCCGCAGCAAGCGCGGCTCGCACGTCCTTCGGATTCGCGTCGGTAACGACCTGAACTACGACCAAGCCTTCGCCGAACCGTTCAAGCAGTTCGTCCTCAGCCATGAGCTGACCTCGGCCGAGACTATCCAGGCAGGCATGATGACCGAGCTCGTCTATGAGATCACGCTCAACAATCCCGCCGAGCTCAACCTCTTTACGAACGCCCTGCAGATGGCCAATGGCAACAACCGCGTGCTCATCACCAAGTCGAACGACCAGGTCGCCCAAGACAGCGACTAAGGTCGCGAGGACTAGTAAGCAAAAGGGACGTCCGCTGGACGTCCCTTTTCGTTGGTCAGCGAGCCCCACCGGGGCTCAGGCTTTTAGTCTCCGCCCTTGGAAGGCTTACCCGTGGAAGAGAAGAACTCCTTCACGCGGGCCCGGAGGTAATCGCGGTTCAGTTTGGCGATGACGTCGAGCGTGATGCTCTTCGGGCAATGCGCCTGGCACTCGCCGTAATTGGTGCAGTTGCCGAAACCCGCGTCGTCCATCGTCTTCACCATGGCGAGGGTACGACGGTCGCGCTCCGCTTGGCCTTGCGGGAGAATATTCAGGTGGTTGATCTTGGCACCGACGAAGAGCATCGCGGAACCATTCTTACAGGAGGCGACGCAAGCCCCGCAACCGATGCACTCGGCGGCGTCCATCGCCTCATCGGCGATGGGCTTGGGCACCGGGATGTTATTGGCTTCGGGCGCGGAGCCGGTGCGGACGGTGATGAAGCCGCCAGACTGGATGACCTTATCGAAAGCGGAACGATCGACGGCCAAGTCTTTGAGCACCGGGAAGGCGCGGGCGCGCCACGGCTCGACGGTAATCGTCTCGCCATCGCGGAAGTTGCGCATGTGCAGTTGGCAAGTCGTCACACCCGGAATCGGGCCGTGGGGCATACCGTTAATCGTCATCGAGCACATCCCACAGATGCCTTCGCGGCAGTCGTGGTCGAAGGCGAAGGTGTCCTTGCCTGCCTTGATGAGCTGCTCGTTGAGCATATCCATCATCTCAAGGAACGAGGCCGACGTCGGCACGGCCGGGAGGGCATGCTCTTCGAAGGCGCCGGGTTGCCCGCGGCGCTGGCGCCAGACGCGCAGTTTGAGCGCGAGGGTGTGTTCTTTTCCGTTGTCCTGGACCATGGTGATTACTTGTAAGAGCGGGTGGAGAGTTGGGTCTCCTCGTAAACGAGGGGTTCGATGTGGCGGGCCGGCAGCTGGCCATCGCCCTGCCATTCCCAGACGGCCGCGTGGGCAAACGCAGCGTCGTCGCGCTTGGCTTCGCCAGCGTCCTGATACTCCGTGCGGAAGTGACCGCCGCAGGATTCTTCGCGCGTGAGGGCGTCGAGGCACATCATGATGCCGAAGTCGAGGAAGTCGGCCACGCGCCCAGCGCGTTCGAGCTCAGGGGCGAGGGCCTCGCCGGAGCCGACGACCTTCACGTTCTTCCAGAAATCGTCGCGGAGGGCCTGCAGGTCGCGGATAGCCTGCTCGAGGCCAGCCTTGTCGCGGGCCATGCCGCACTGCCCCCAAGTGATTTTGCCGAGC
>CAIYAN010000048.1 GCA_903924185.1 uncultured Opitutia bacterium
AGCGGTCCTCATGGACGCCAGGGGGTAAGGTCAGGATGGCCGTCCAACCGGCCGGACGCGGCAGGACCGTGCAACCGGAAGCGGTCGAAGCAGCCCAGGCGCGGAGGGCGACCTCCCCCTGGGCGACGCGGGTACGGACGAGGCCGCGGAGCGGCTCGGCGCGACGCAGGAGGTCCGGCAAGGCGAGTTGAGCCGGGGTGTTCACAGACAGGAAAGCGTCAGCGATGTGCTCCAGACGGCGGCACGCTTCGAGCGTCGAAGCAGCCGGGCCAGCGACGACGATCCACCCGAGCTTCAGCTGCGGGGCGAGCGCGACCTTGGAAAGGCCGCTGAGGACGAACGTCATCACGTTGGCTTCACCGGCCCAGGTACCTGGCGAGGCGACGCCTTCCGCGGGATAATCCAGGAAGACCTCGTCGCACACGATCGCGAGGCCGTGCTTCAACGCGAAACCACGGAGCACGTCGCGATCGCGACGGCCGACGAACGCGCCGGTCGGATTAGACGGATTAATGCAGAGGACGGCGCGGGTCTGGCGATTGACGCTGAGCGTGGCGGCGTCGATGACCCATTCGCCGGCGAGCTGGACGAGCTGATACGGACGCAGCGTCACGCCTTCGAGCGCGGCGATGACTTCGAGCAGCGGGTACGACGGCGCAGGCACGAGCACTTCGTCGCCGGGGTTGCAGAGCAACTTGAAGATCCAGGAATAGGCCTCGCTGGTGCTGGCAGTCAGGAAGAGCTGATCAACCGGCACGCGGGCTCCACGCGAAGAATAATAATCCGAGATCGCCGTACGGGCTGAAGCCAGGCCGAGCGGGTTCGGATCCTGGCGCTGGATCCCGTCGCGCCGGAGCAGCGGGCCGAGGTCGGTCGCAGACCACGCGAAGCCGGCGTTGGCCGGATTGGAGTCGGAGAGGTCGAGCACCGGCTGACCGGAGGCGAGACGCTTGGCCTTCGCCTTGCTCAGGGCGTTGGTCGTATCGGCGAAAGAGAGTCTCGAACTAAACATGGGCGAAAAGGTGGAAGCGGTTAGCGGTTGGCGGATGGCGGTTGGGCCGCGAAGCACGCAACAATCCGTAACCACTCAGCACAAGCAAGGGTTATGAACCCCCGGAAGCACTTATACATTAGCGGCGGGCATCAGGAGGACGAAAAGAAGGCGCAGACGTCTTGGCGGAGGACGGAGCCTCCGCGTCACCATCGCGGCGGGAGGCTCGGAAACGAACAAGCCCTCCGAGGAGACGGCCAGTTTCCTCGGCGCGCCCCAGAAGCGACTCGCAGATACGGCCATCCAATAGGCCCGCCTCCTGCATCACCTCCACCTGGGTGCGAAGCTCACATAACGAGCCCCTTGCGATGTAAAGGAATCTCAAAGCGTCCTGATTCGTCCCGCGGCCGGCGCCTTCGGCGATGTTCGATGGCACGGAGATCGCCGCCCGGCGCAGCTGATCGACGAGCGCGAAGTCATTCCGGACCGCCGCGACATTCACGACTCGATAGACTTCGACCGCGAGGGCCTTGGCGGCCTTCCATGCCGAAAGATCGCGATAACTGACCACCTTGGGATTCTCTTGGGGATACATAGACTCCCATCATCGAGAAACGCGCTCCCACCGCACGTCCCGCGATTACCTATCATAACCCTAACGAACGTCCCCCATGCCCAGCCCCCAGAACCCACCCACACTTCTGTCTCTTGCATCAACCAAACCGCCATCCGCCATCCGCTAACCGCCAACACCTATCTTTAACTCCCAATTCCAGATTGAACTCATCCCCTCCCCCTCCAAAGGTGTCCTTATGTCCCAGCAAGTCCTGAAGCCTCGCGTCCGCGGGTTCATCTGCATCACCTCCCACC